>JAMDDA010000184.1 GCA_023488925.1 Actinomycetota bacterium | reverse complement strand
CAGATCCTGCCGCTGCTCGTGCTCGCGCAGAACATCTACACCGATCCGCAGCGGCCGATGCAGATGGACCAGGGTATCTACCCGATCAACGATCCCACTCCGGACAGCCCGCTGCTGATCACCACCAATTTCTCCCTGACCTACTTCACCGTGGCCGGGGAGATCGAAGCGAGCAAGGTGCCGACCTGGCTCTTGGTCATGGATACGGAGGGCCAGTCGGTGCTCACCTCGTGGGCGGCCGGCAAGTTCGTGGCCGATGCCATCGCGGTTTTCGTGAAGAAGAGCGGTATCGAGGAGAAGGTGAATCACCGCAAGATCATCATCCCCGGTTACGTGGCGCAGATCAGCGGCGAGCTCGAGGAAGAGCTCGGCGAGTGGGAGGTCATCGTGGGCGTGCGTGAGGCCGCCGACATTCCGCGGTACCTGCGGGGCCTGTAGTCCCAAGGCCCTTTGCCGGCCTTCGGGCCGGGCATGAGAGTCAGGCCGGCGCGCCCGGCAAACACGGCGCGCCGGCCCGAGAACGGAGGTCAGTCAGTTGATCATCAGTATGCAGAAGCCCCTCGAGGAAATCCTCGAGAGCTTGGCGGGCGAGACCAACGTCTACATCGTGGGCTGCGGTGAATGCGCCACGGTCACCCAGACCGGGGGCGAGGAACAAGTGGCCGAGATGAAGGCCCGCCTCGAGGAGGCCGGCAAGAAGGTGGTGGCCACGGACGTGGCGCACGCGGCCTGCCACGAGCTCGACATGAAGCGCATATTCCGCCAGAACAAGGACGCCGCCACGGCGGCCGACGCCTTCCTGGTGCTGTCGTGCGGTGCGGGCGCGCAATCGGTACGGGAGGGCACGAGCAAACACGTCGTGCCGGGCACCAACTCGCTGTTCGTGGGGAACGTCAAGCGGCAGATGGTGTTCGAGGAGAAGTGCTCGCTGTGCGGCGAATGCCTCCTCGACGAGTACGGCACCATCTGTCCGGTCACCCGCTGCGCCAAGGGTATCCTGAACGGTCCCTGCGGAGGCACGAACAACGGTAAGTGCGAAGTGGACTCCGAGAAGGACTGCGCCTGGGTTCTCATCTACAACCAGCTGAAGAGCGAAGAGAAACTCGACAAGTTCATGACGATCCATGGGCCCAAGCGGTGGAACGCGGTGCAGCGTCCCGGTCGCATCGACGGGCGCGCGGCGGATGAAGAGAAAGGGGCGGCATAAGCATGAGCAAGTATCGTGAGGCCTGCGCGAGCGGCAAGTTCGTCGTCTCCGGAGAGATCGGGCCGCCCAAAGGTACCGATGTCGAGGCGATGGTCCATCACATCGACCTGCTGAAGGATCTGGTCGACGGTCTGAACGTGACCGACAACCAGAGCGCGGTCATGCGGTTGGGCTCCATGGCGGTGTCGCACGAGATCGTCACCCGGGGGGGCGACGCCATCTACCAGGTGACCTGCCGGGATCGGAACCGCCTGGCCATTCAGAACGATCTGCTCTCGGCCCACTTCCTGGGGATCCGCAACGTGCTGGCGCTCACGGGCGATCATGTGAGCGTGGGCGATCACAAGGACGCGAAGGAGGTCTACGACTTCGAGTCCGTACAGCTCATTCAAGCCATCAAGCGTATGAACGAGGGCTTCGACTGGGCCGGCAACGAGCTGCAAGGGGCCACCGACTTCTTCATCGGGGCGGTGGTCACCCCGGAGTCGGACCCTATCGAGCCGCAAAAGCTCAAGTTCGAGAAGAAGGTGGCGGCCGGAGCCCAGTTCTTCCAGACTCAGGCCGTGTACGACATGGACAACTTCCAGCGGTTCATGGAGTACGCCCGGGGCGTCACCGAGGGCAAGGATGTCAAGATCATGGCCGGCCTGGTGGTGCTGACCAGCGTCGGCATGGCCAAGTACATGAACAAGTTCGTGCCCGGTGTCTTCGTACCCGACGATCTGCTCGAGGAGATGGCCTCGGTGCCCAAGGAAGAAGCGCTGCATAAGGGCATGGAAATCTGCGCGCGGCACATCCGGTTCTGTCGGGACAACAAGGTGTGCGACGGCGTACACATCATGGCCATCGGCAAGGAGGAGATCGTGCCGGATATCCTCCGTATGGCCGAGATCATCTAGGCGGAGCGCGATCGGCCGGGGCGCGGCTCGGTGCGGGCCGCGCCCTTCGGCAAAGCTTGGGAGGAGGAGCGACTTGGGCGAGGCGACGAGGATAGTCATCATCGGCGGGGGTCCGGGGGGATACGTCGCGGGGATCCGAGCGGCCCAGCGCGGTGCCGACGTAACGGTGGTGGAGAAGGACCTGCTGGGCGGCACCTGCCTCAACCGGGGCTGCATCCCCACTAAGGCCCTGCTGGGGAGCGTGGAGGCCCTGCACAAGGCGCGTGCGGGTGCGGAGTTCGGGTTCAGCGTGGCGGGCGAGATCGCGCCTGATTTCACGCGCATGATGGAGCGCAAGAACGAGATTTCGAAGACGCTGCGCGACGGCATCCACGCCCTCTTCAAGAAGAACAAGGTCAAGCTGGTCGAAGGCCGCGGGCGTCTGGCGGGCCCGGGTAAGGTCGAGGTGACCACGGCCGCCGGGACCGAAACCCTCATGGCCGACAAGATCATAATCGCCACCGGCTCCGAGCCGGCCCGGCTGCCTTTCTTCGACTTCGAGCAACCCACGGTGCTCACCTCGACCAGCGCGCTCGAGCTCACCGCTGTCCCGCAGAGCCTGCTGATCATCGGGGCCGGCGTCATCGGCTGCGAGTTCGCGAGTGTCTTCTCCGAGCTCGGCACGAAGATCACCATGGTGGAGATGATGCCCCAGATGCTGCCGCTCGAGGACAAGCGTCTGGCCAAGCAGTTCCAGGGGATCTTCAAGAAGAAGGGTATCGAGGTCCTGCTGAAGACCAAGGTGGAGGGCATCGCCGAGTACGGCGCGGACCACATCACGGCCAATGTCGAGGGCGGCCGGCAGATCACCGCCGAGAAGATGCTCGTCTCTATCGGGCGCCAACCCAATACCCGGGACATCGGCCTGGAGACGGTGGGCGTCGAGACCGACGGCCGCGGCTACATCGTGGTGAACGATAGACTCGAGACCAACGTGGAGAACGTGTACGCCATCGGTGACGTGAACGGCGGCATCCTGCTGGCTCATGTCGCCTCGTACGAAGGCCTCGTGGCCGTGGAAAACTGCCTGGGCGGGAATGTGCGGCGCGACCTGCGGGTGGTGCCGAGCTGCATCTACACAATGCCCGAGATCGCCAGCGTGGGTCTGAACGAAGACCAGGCTCGGGACGAGGGCTACGAGCCCGTCACCGGCACCTTCCGCTTGGGCGCGTCCGGCAAGGCCCTCGCCATCGGTGAAGCCCAGGGTTACGTCCAGATCGTCGCCGACAGCAAGACCGACAAGGTGCTGGGCGCCAACATGATGGGCCCGCACGTCACCGACCTCATCCACGAGATCGCGGTGGCGGTGCGCAACAACCTGACGGTGAAGGACATCGGTGACACCATTCACGCCCACCCGACAATCGGGGAGGCCTTGATGGAGGCGGCGCACGACGTCCACGGCGAGTCGGTGCACGTGGCCGGTTGAGCGGCGTGCGGAGGACGGAGGCGCCGCCCGCGAAAGCAGAGGTATGACCAGGGAGATTGACACGGAACGCAGGGGTGCTGCGGAGGGTCCGGGGCCCAAACCGGAGTGGCTCAAGAAGCCCTTGCCGAAGGCCGCGGCCATGCGCGATATGGAGACGCTCCTGCGCACCCGTGGACTGCACACCGTGTGCGAGAGTGCGCGGTGTCCCAACAAAGGGGAGTGCTTCGAACGGGGCACGGCCACCTTCCTCATCCTGGGAGGGACGTGCACGCGGAATTGTCGCTTCTGCAGCGTGGAGAGCGGCCGCCCGGAGCTCCTGGATCCGCAGGAACCAGCCCGGGTGGCCGACGCCGCTGCGCGCATGGGCCTGCGCCATGTGGTGGTCACGTCGGTCACCCGCGACGACCTGCCCGATGGGGGCGCCGCGCACTTCGCAGCCACCATCCGCGCGCTGCGGCGGCGCCTGCCGGATGCGACGGTGGAGGTGCTCGTGCCCGACTTCGGAGGTGACCGGGACGCTCTGGACGTGGTGCTGGACGAGAGGCCCGAGGTCTTCAACCACAACGTGGAGACGGTGCCCCGTCTGTACCCCAAGGTCCGTCCGCAGGCTGCCTATCGGCGATCGCTCGCCGTACTCGCTCACGCGGCGCAGCGGGGCGGGAGCATCGTCAAGACCGGCCTCATGGTCGGCCTGGGGGAGACCGCGCAGGAGGTCCGGGCCGTTCTCGGTGAGGTCCAAGCGGTCGGAGTCGGGGTGGTGACCGTGGGCCAGTACTTGCGGCCCAGTCGCGAGCACCTGCCGGTGGTGGAGTACGTCACGCCGGCACGGTTCGACGAGTACAAGGAATATGGAGAAAGGCTCGGGCTCCAGGTGGAGGCCGCGCCTTTCGTGCGCAGCTCATACCGGGCGGAAGAAGGTTTTCGCCGGAGGGGGGCTGGGAGAAGCCGAGAGCCAAAGGAGGACACGTGCTAATCATCGCCGAGAACATCAACGTCATGACCACGCGGATCGGCAACGCCATGAAGGAGCGGGTCAAGGCGCCGATCCAGGATCTGGCGAAGAAGCTGGTGGAGAACGGCGCCGACGCCATCGATATCAACCTGGGGCCCGCCCGCAAAGACGGCGACAAGATGATGGAGTTCGTCGTCGAAACGGTAGCCGAGGTGACCAAGCTCCCTCTGTGCCTGGACACCACCAACCACGTGGCCATGGAGGCGGGCCTGGTCAAGTGCCAGGAACTCGGTCTGCCCAAGCCGATCATCAACTCGTTCTCGGCGCAACCCGACAAGATGCAGAACATCCTGCCTCTGGCGGCCAAGTACGACTGCGAGATCATAGGGCTCACCATGGGGGCGGCCATCCCCATCGACGCGAACGAGCGGGTGGCCATCGCCTACGAGCTGGTCATGGCGGCCAACGAGCTCGGCATCCCCAACGAGAAGATCTACATCGACCCGATCATCCTGCCGGTGGGTGTGGACGTGGGTCAACTGCACGCCGTGGCCGTGCAGGAAGTCCTCAAGATGCTGCCCGAGATGTTCGACCCGCCCGTCAAGACCACCTGCGGTCTTTCGAACATCTCGAACGGCGCCCCGGACGAGCTGCGTCCGGCCATCAACAACGTTTTCGTGGCGATGTTGGCCGCGGTCGGCCTGACCTCGGCTATCGTCGACGTGCTGGACAAGGAGATGATGCGAACGATCAGACTCATCAAGGCTCTCACGAACCAGTCGCTGTATTCGGTGAGCGACGCGGAGCTCAAGTAGCTACGATACGCGGAGGTTAGCCCATGAGCGTCGGCCAAGGCGCGGTGCGCGCCGTTGACGCGGGGGGGTTCGACTACGCTCCTCTCGAGGAGCTGCTCCGGAAATACGAAGGGCAGAGAGGGGCGCTCATTCCCCTCCTGCAGGGGACCCAGGCCGCTTACGGCTATGTGCCGAAGGAAGCCATGGTCCGTATCGCTGAGGCGTTGGGGGAACCCCTCAGCCAGGTCTTCGGCGTGGCCACGTTCTACGCCCAGTTTCGGCTGGTGCCCCGAGGCAGGAACGTGATCCGGGTGTGTCACGGCACGGCCTGCCACGTCTCGGGGGCGCCGCTCGTCTCGGCGGAGGTGGAGCGCCATCTGGGCATCGGCGACGGGGAAAACACCCCGGACATGATGTTCACCATCGAGAGCGTGGCCTGCCTGGGTGCCTGCGGTATGGCTCCGGTCATGATGATCAACGACCGCACCTACGGCAAGCTGACGCCGGACAAGGCGGTCGACGCGGTCAAGGAATTCGCGGCTCTAATGGACGGGGGGCAGGCGCAGCCCTCCGCCGCGGACGACGGGCGCGGCACCGTGGCTGAGGAGGTGGCGTAGTATGGGCGTGGCGGAGACGATCAAGAAGCCCGCTCCGACCCGGCCCCGGCGCGTCACTCCGGAGGTCGAGATCGGTATCTGTCTGGGCACCGGCGGCATCGCCGCCGGGGGCAAGGAGGTCTTCGCCGCGTTCCGGGAGGGATTGGCGAACTCCGGCATCTATGCCGTGGTCAAGCCGCGGGAAGATACCTGCGCGGGTAGTTGCGCCTCCATCACGGGCACCGGCTGTCGGGGCATGTGCGCCATGGACGTGCTCGTGGATGTCACGACCCGCAAGGGCGGCCGCGAGAGCACCGTCACCTACGGCACGGTGACTCCG
The DNA here is from genome assembly GCA_023488925.1 of Actinomycetota bacterium. Lineage (GTDB taxonomy): Bacteria > Actinomycetota > Thermoleophilia > RBG-16-64-13 > RBG-16-64-13 > JAMDDA01. The sequence goes on along the minus strand of JAMDDA010000184.1, from coordinate 3,836 downwards.
GCCATGGTCACGAAGATCATCGAAGAGCACATCATCGGCGGAGAGCCCGTCCACAAGTGGATCGTCCTCTCGGCCGACGAGCCGACCTCGCACAACGAGTTCTACCGTTACCAGGACCGGTTGGTGTTGCGCCATTGCGGCAAGATCGACCCGGAAGACATCGACGACTACCTGGAAGAGGGAGGCTATCTCGCCCTGTACAAAGTGCTCACCGAGATGACGCCCTCCCAGGTACACGAGGAGATTCTGGCCTCGGGCCTCCGCGGCCGGGGCGGGGCCGGCTTCCCTACGGGTTTGAAGTGGAAGTTCGCGGCCGAGGCTCCTTCGCCGGACGGGCAGAAGTACTTCATCTGCAACGGCGACGAGGGTGACCCCGGGGCCTTCATGGACCGGTCGGTGCTGGAAGGCGACCCGCATTGTGTCTTCGAAGGCATGGCCATCGGCGGGTACGCCATCGGCGCCTCGGAAGGCTACATCTACGTGCGCGCCGAGTACCCGCTGGCCATCAAGCGGCTGAAGATCGCTCTCGCGCAGGCCGAGGAGCGGGGTTTCATCGGCGACGACATCATGGGCACCGGCTTCAGTTTCCACTTGAAGATCAAGGAGGGCGCCGGCGCCTTCGTCTGCGGCGAGGAGACCGCGCTCATGCAGTCCATAGAGGGGAAGCGGGGAATGCCCCGCCTGCGGCCGCCTTTCCCGGCGCAATCCGGGCTCTGGGCTCGGCCCACGAACATCAACAACGTGGAGACTCTTGCCTGTGTCCCCTGGATCATCGTGAACGGAGCACAGGCCTTCGCAGCCCGTGGCTACGAGAAGTCCAAGGGGACGAAGGTGTTCGCGCTGACGGGTAAGGTCAAGCGTTCCGGACTGGCCGAGGTGCCCATGGGGCTCACCCTGCGCGAGGTGATCTACAAGATCGGGGGCGGCATCAAGAATGACAAGCCGTTCAAGGCCGTGCAAATGGGCGGGCCTTCGGGCGGCTGCCTGCCGGAGGCGCTTCTCGACACGCGGGTGGACTACGAGGAGCTCAACAAGACCGGCGCCATCGTGGGTTCCGGGGGCATGGTGGTGCTCGACGCCGACAACTGCATCGTGGACACCGCCAAGTTCTTCCTGAAGTTCACCCAGGCGGAGAGCTGTGGCAAGTGCGTCCCCTGCCGGGTGGGTACGAAGCGTATGCTCGAGATCCTGGAGCGTATCTGTGAAGGACAAGGCCGGCCCGGGGACATCGCCCTGCTCGAGGAGTTGGCCCACAACGTCAAGAGCGCTTCGCTGTGCGCTTTGGGCGGTACCGCTCCGAACCCGGTGCTCACGTCGCTCCGGTATTTCCGCGAGGAATTCGAGGAGCATATCTTCGAGCACAAGTGCCGGGCCGGAGCCTGTGCGGCCCTTACCACCTACTTCATCGTCCCAGAGGCCTGTACAGGCTGTCGCGCGTGTGCGCGGGCCTGTCCGGTGAACGCCATCAGCGGCGAGAAAAAGCAGCCCCACGTCATCGACCCGGAGATCTGCATCCGGTGCGGGGCCTGTTACGACAAGTGTCGGTTTGACGCGGTGAGGAGGCAATAGATGGCTATCGCCCAAGAAGCCGAGGAACGGACCCTCACCCTGACCATCAACGGCCGGGAGGTGCAGGCCGCTCCGGGGCAGACGGTACTGCAGGCGGCCCGCGCCGCAGGGGTGCAGATCCCTACCCTCTGTCACGACGACCGGCTCGAGCCTTACGGGGCCTGCCGGCTGTGCCTGGTGGAGGTGGAGGGTGCCCGGGGGCCGGTCCCGGCGTGTGCCACGAAAATCAGCGACGGCATGGTGATAGAGACGCACTCGGAGAAGATCCGGAAGCTCAGGAAGTTCGTTCTCGAGCTGTTGCTCTCCAACCATCCTCTGGACTGTCCGGTCTGCGAGGCAGCGGGGGACTGCCGCCTGCAGGACTATGCCTACGAGTACGAAGTGAACATGAGTCCTTGGGGTTGGACGCCACCGAGCTTCGAGACGCGTGACGACCACCCCAACGTGGCCCGCAACCCCAACCGCTGCATCCTTTGCGGCCGCTGTGTGCGCATCTGCCGCGAGGTGATGGGCATCGGTTGCTGGGGCTTCACCAATCGGGGTTACGACACCATCATCGACACACCCTACAATCTGCCGCTGCAGGAGGTGGGGTGTGTTTCCTGCGGCCAGTGCATCAGCACGTGCCCGGTGGGCGCCTTGACCCACAAACGCAGCCGTTACGCGGCCCGGCACTGGCAGACCGAAAAGACCCGTACCGTGTGCCCGTACTGTGGAGTGGGCTGTCAGATCGTGGTGCACACCAGCCGCGGGCGGCTGGTGCGGATCACGGCCGACGTGGGCCGCGGCGTGAACAACGGCAACCTGTGCGTGAAGGGGCGCTTCGGAATGGAGTTCGTGAACTCTCCCGATCGTCTCACGTCGCCACTGGTACGCGACGAAGAAGGCAACTTCGTGCCCACCACCTGGGAGGTGGCCCTCGACCGCATCGAGCACAACTTCAAGCGCATCAAGGCCGAGAGCGGCGGCAAGGCCTTCGCGGCGCTGGCGTCGGCCAAGTGCACGAACGAGGAGAACTACCTGCTGCAGAAGTTCATGCGGGCGGTGATGGGCACGAACACCATCGACCACTGTGCCCGCTTATGACACAGCTCCACCGTCGCCGGTCTGGCGACAGCCTTCGGGAGTGGAGCGATGACCAACTCCATCAAAGACATCCACATGGCCGATGTGATCTTCGTCATCGGCTCCAACACCACCGAGGCGCACCCGGTGCTGTCCCTGGAGGTGATCAAGGCGTTGCGGCAGGGGAAGACCCTGATCGTGGCCGACCCGCGCCGCATCGATCTGGCCCGGCGGGCCCACCTGCACCTGCAGCTGCGTCCCGGTACCAACGTGGCGTTGCTGAAAGGCATGATGCGCCACATCGTCGACAGCGGCTGGGAGGATACGGCCTTCATCGCGGAGCGCACCGAGAACTACCAGGCGTTCCGCGAGTCCCTGAACTCCATGACCGTGGAACAGGCGGCCGAGATCACCGGGGTGCCGGCCGCGGACATTCGCCGGGCGGCCGAGCTCTACGCCACCGCCGGCGCCGCTACCATCCTCTACGCCATGGGGATCACCCAGCACCACACCGGCACCGACAACGTGCTCGCCGTGGCCAACCTGGCCATGCTCACCGGCAATATCGGGCGGCCGGGCACCGGCGTGAACCCGCTGCGCGGCCAATCGAACGTGCAGGGCGCCTGCGACATGGGTGGTCTGCCGGACGTCTTCTCGGGCTATCAGAAGGTCGACAATCCGGAGGTCATCGCCAAGATGGAGGCGGCCTGGGGCGTCACCTTGGAAGATCGGGAGAAGGGCAAGACCATCATGGAGATGATGCGGGCCGTCGACCAAGGCGAGATCCGTGCACTCTACATCATGGGCGAGAATCCCGTGCTCTCCGATCCCGACCAGCACCACGTGGAGGAGACGCTCAAGAAGGTGGAATTCCTGGTGGTCCAGGACATCTTTCTGACCGAGACGGCCCAGTACGCCGACGTGGTCTTGCCGGCCACCACCAGCGTGGAGAAGGACGGCACCTTCACCAACACCGAGCGGCGCATCCAACGGGTGCGCAAGGCGCTCGAGCCGCGGGAGGGCACCCTGCCCGATTGGCAGATCATTCAACTGGTGGCCAACCGTATGGGCGCGGGCTGGGACTATCGCTCGCCCGAGCAGATCATGCAGGAGATCGCCTCGGTGACCCCGCAGTACGGCGGCGTCACGTACGACCGTCCCGACGTCGTCCCCGCCGTGGAGGACCCCCAGACCGCCGGAGG
>JAMDDA010000143.1 GCA_023488925.1 Actinomycetota bacterium | reverse complement strand
GTCAGAGGGCGACACGGGCTAGAGCGGACTTCTAATCCGTGGGCCGGGGGTTCGAATCCTCCCAGGCGCGCCTTGAAGATCGGGATGTGCCCGGTCGGGCCGGGCAGAGCGAGGCCCGGTGTAGCAGCGACATGGTGAACGTAGCTCAGTTCGGTAGAGCTCTGGATTGTGGCTCCAGCGGTCGCGGGTTCAAATCCCGTCGTTCACCCCTCGGGCAGCGTCGACCCTCCGCGCGCCGCGGCTCAGGCGGCGGGCGGAGGGTCGACCTGTAGAGACGGTCATCGCGTGCGGGGTCGTGGACCCATCGGGGTGGCCTTCGTGTCGTGCGGGTGTGGCGGAATGGCAGACGCGCATGATTTAGGATCATGTGTCTTCGACGTGGAGGTTCGAGTCCTCTCACCCGCACCACTCCCGTGCAACCGGGTCGGCCGGAGGTCGGCCCTCGCTTTGGAGGAGAAAGGACAATCGTGAAGACCACCCTCACCGCGCAGGAAGGGAACGCCGTCCGGCTGGACGTGGAGGTACCGGCTGAAGAGGTGCAGTCGCGTTTCGAGGCCACGGTCCGCCAGTTGGCCCGCGAGATCAAGATACCCGGCTTCCGCAAGGGCAAGGTGCCGGCGGCGCTCGTCGAGCGGCGCCTCGGTCGGCACGCCATCATGCACCAGATGCTCGATGACCATCTGTCCGACTGGTACGCCATGGCCGTGGAGAAGTCGGGCATCACGCCGGTCGACCGGCCGGAGGTCGACTACGACGACGAGCCCGAGGTGGGCAGGCCCTTCGTCTTCCGGGCGCTGGTGACGGTCATGCCGGTGCCCGAGCTCGGCGCCTACAAGGGTCTCCAAGTGCCGAAGGAGCCGGTCCAGGTGCGCGACGAGGAAGTCGACGCCCGGGTGGAGCGGCTGCGCGAGGAGTTTGCGGAGCTCCGGTCGGTGTCCGGCCGGCCGGTGCACCGGGGTGACTACGTGACCATCGACGCCCAGGGCAGCCTCGACGGCGAACCGGTCCCGGACACCCGGGTCGACGACTATATGTTCGAGGTGGGGGGCGGCACGCTCCTCTCCGACCTCGAGGAGGGCGTCGTGGGCATGGCTGCGGGCGAGGAGAAAACCGTGGCCGTCTCGTTCCCCGGTGACTACGGGGTGGAGAGCCTGGCCGGGAAGACCCTGCAGTTCGCGATCACCGTCAGGGAGATCAAGGAGAAGGTGCTGCCCGCCCTGAACGACGAGTTCGCCAAGGACGTGAGCGAATTCGAGACCCTGCTCGAGCTGCGGCTGGATATCCGGAAGAAACTGCAGGCCGCCAAGGAAGCGGCGGTCGAGAGGGCCTTCCGCGCGGCCGCCGTCCAGAAGGCGGTGGAGGCCATGACCGTGGACGTGCCGCCTGTGATGATCGCGCGGCAGGCGGCCGAAATGGTGGACGACTTCGCGCGCTCGTTGAGCCTCCAGGGAGGCGACTTCGCCACTTACCTCCAAGCGGCGGACACCACGGCCGAGCGGATGATGCGCGAGCTGGAGCCGCAGGCGGAGCGAACGGTGAAGGCTGGGCTGTTGCTTGACGCCGTTGCGGAGGCCGAAGGGCTGCGGGTGTCGGAGGAGGAGTTGGACGAGCGGGTGGCCGAACTGGCCGCCGTCGGCCGGGTCGATGCCGCCCGGATGCGGTCGCGTCTCGAGGAGTCTGGTAGAATCCACGACATCCGGCAGCAGCTCCTGCGGGAGAAAGCCGCCGACTTGATCGTGGAGCACGCGGTCCCGGTGGCGCCGGAGGACGAAGCGGGTGGGTCCGCCGCCGGGGACGCGGCGGGCGCCGCCGACACAGCGGCGGTCGGTGTGAGTGAGACCGGCGGCGAGGAAGCCTGACAGCCGGCGGTCCGCTCCCGAAGACGAGTCGAAAGGATGGCAGTGTGAGCCCCTTGATCCCCGTGGTGGTCGAGCAGACCAGCAGAGGCGAGCGCGCCTTTGATATCTACTCCCGTCTCCTGAGCGAACGCATCATCTTTCTGGGCACCCCCATCAACGACCAGGTCGCGAACCTGGTGGTGGCGCAGTTCCTGCACCTGGAGTCCGAGGACCCCGACAAGGACATCGCCCTCTATATCAACAGCCCCGGCGGGGGCGTCTACGCCGGTTTGGCGATTTACGACACGATGCAGTTCATCAAGCCGGACGTGTCTACCATCTGCATCGGCGTCGCCATGTCCATGGGGGCGTTGCTCCTGGCCGGGGGAGCCAAAGGGAAGCGTTACGCGTTGCCGAACTCGAAGGTGTTGATCCACCAGGTCTCCGGCGGTTTTCAGGGCCCGGCCACCGATATCGAGATCCACGCGCGCGAGGCGTTGAACCTGCGCCGGCGGCTCGACGAGATCCTGGCCAAACACACCGGCCACGAGCTGGACAAGGTGGCCAAAGACACCGAGCGTGACTACTTCATGACGTCGCAAGAAGCCTTGGAATACGGGCTCATCGACAAGATCATCGAGCACAGGTAGGGGGACCCTTCGTGCCGAAAGCCTCGGGCGGTTCCGAGCAGCTCCTCTGCAGCTTCTGCGGAAAGAGTCAGCGCCAGGTCAAGAAGTTGATCGCCGGACCGGGCGTGTACATCTGCGACGAGTGCATCGACCTCTGCAACGAGATCATCGACGAAGAGCTCTCCGCTCCCATCACGCTCGACCTGGACAACCTCCCCAAACCGAAGGAGATCTACCAGGTCCTGTCCGACTACGTGATCGGTCAGGAGGAAGCGAAACGCACACTGTCCGTGGCCGTGTACAACCACTACAAGCGTGTGCAGATGGCGGCGTATGACGAGAGCGACATCGAGCTGCAGAAGTCGAACATCCTGCTCGTGGGGCCCACGGGCTGCGGCAAGACCCTGCTGGCGCAGACCCTCGCGCGGATCCTCAACGTGCCGTTCGCCATTGCCGACGCCACCGCTCTCACCGAGGCCGGCTACGTGGGCGAGGATGTGGAGAACATCCTCCTCAAACTCATCCAGGCAGCCGACTACGACGTCAAGAAGGCGGAGACCGGCATCATTTATATCGATGAGGTCGACAAGATCGCCCGGAAGGCCGACAACCCTTCCATCACTCGGGACGTTTCGGGCGAGGGCGTGCAGCAGGCTCTGCTAAAGATCCTGGAGGGTACCACCGCGAGCGTCCCGCCCCAGGGCGGCCGCAAGCACCCGCACCAGGAGTTCCTCACGATCGATACCACGAACATCCTTTTCATCTGCGGGGGTGCCTTTGCCGGGCTCGACAAGATCGTGGCCCGGCGCATCGGCAAGAAGGGGGTGGGGTTCGGTGCAGAGATCGAGGGCCGGCGGGATCGGGACGTGGGCGAGCTCTTCGCGCACGTACTGCCGGAGGACCTCCTCGAGTTCGGCCTGATCCCCGAGTTCATCGGCCGGCTGCCGGTGATCTCCAATGTGCATCAGCTGCGCAAAGACGACCTGGTGGCCATTCTCACCGAGCCCAAGAACGCCCTGGTCAAGCAATATCAGCGGTTCTTCGCCTACGACGGCGTCGAGCTGATCTTCCCCCGGGAAAGCCTGGAGGCCATCGCCGAAAAGGCCATCATCCGGGACACCGGCGCGCGGGGCCTGCGTTCCATCATCGAGGCGGCCCTGATGAACGTCATGTTCGAGCTGCCCAGTCGTCGTGACGTCACGAAGTGCGTGGTCACGCGGGAGGTCATCGAGCGCAGCATCGAGCCCACGCTGGTCACCGAGAGCGCCGGGCGCGACGAACTCGATCTCGACGAAGAATCCGCGTAGCGGGAGCGACCACACATGGCTGATTCGCAGCGGACGCTGCCGCTTCTGGCGACACGTGACCTCATCCTGTTTCCCAAGATGCTCACGCCCATCTTCGTGGGGCGGGAGAAGTCCGTGCGGGCGCTGGAGCTGGCCCACCAGTCCGGGGGTCCCCTGATTCTGTCGGTGCAGAAGCTCCCCACCCTGGAAGATCCGGGGGAGGACGACATCGAACGGGTAGGCACGTTGGCCAAGGTGGTGCAGTTGAGCCGTCTGCCCGACGGCACCGTGAAAGCTCTGGTGGAGGGCCGCTCGCGAGTGACCATCGAGGCGTTCACCTCGGTGTCGCCTCTTTTCAGCGTTTCCTACCGGCCCTTGCGGGGGCGGGCCCCCAAGAACATGGCCCGGGTCCGCGCCTTGATGGACTCTGTGGCCCGGGAGTTCACCCTCTATGTGAGCCAGTCGCCCCAGCTCCCGGAGGAAGCCGAAACCGCCATCGACGCCGTTACCAATCCCGAGGACCTGGTGGACACGGTGGCGGCCCTGCTGGCCATTTCTCCCGACCGCAAGCAGGATCTGCTCGAAGGCGAGGATGTGGAAGCCCGCCTGATGATGCTCCTGGAGATCCTCATTCAAGAGAACGAGTTCTTGGCCATCGAGCAGGACATCGCCGACCGGGTGCACGAGAATCTGGAGCGTCACCAACGCCGCGTGTTCCTGCGCGAGCGCCTGCGGGTGCTGCGCGACGAGCTGGGCGAGGAAGAAGACGAAGAGAGCGAGCAGGGCCGGTATCTGAAGATGATCCAGGAGCGCAATCTGCCGGAGCCGGCGGCCGCGGCTCTGGCCAAGGAAGCCCGCCGGCTGAGCGATCTGCCCCCCTTCTCCGCCGAGGTGGCGGTGGTCAAGACCTATCTGGACCACGCCCTGGGCCTGCCCTGGGGCACCCTGTCGGGAGCGGAGCTGCCGGATGTGCAGGCCGTCGCCCGGGTGCTCGCCGAAACGCATTACGGGCTCGAAGACGTCAAGGATCGCATCGTGGAGTACCTGGCGGTGGCCCGCCTGCGGGGGGGAACGCCGCCCAACACCACCCTTTGCCTGGTGGGCCCGCCCGGCGTAGGCAAGACTTCGGTGGCCATGGCCATCGCGCAGGGGCTGGCCCGGCCCCTGCAACGCATCAGCCTGGGTGGCGTGCGCGACGAGGCCGAGATCCGAGGGCACCGCAAGACCTACGTGGGCGCCATGCCCGGCCGCATCCTCGACGCGCTCAAGCGGGCCGGAGTGGACGACCCGGTGGTGCTGCTCGACGAGATCGACAAGATGGAGTCCGATTGGCGGGGGGATCCGGCGGCGGCTCTCATGGAGGTGCTCGACCCCGTGCAGAACCAGGCCTTTCGCGATACCTACCTGGAGCTGGATTACGATCTCTCCCGGGTGCTCTTCGTGGCCACCGCCAATTACGAAGACGACATCCCCGAAACCCTGCACGACCGGCTGGAGGTCATCCGTCTGCCGGGGTATACCGAGCGGGAGAAGGAGGAGATCGCCCGGCGGCACCTGGTGCCCAAGCTGGCCGAAGAGAACGGGCTGGCCGACCTGGGTGACATCTTCACGCGCACCGCTCTGCGCAGCCTGATCCGCTTCTACACCCGGGAGGCCGGGGTGCGCGAGCTGGCGCGGCTGGTGGGCAAGGTGTATCGCAAGCTGGCGCGCCTGCGGGTGGAGGGCAAGCCCGTGCCCGCGCGGGTGGCGCCGCGGGACCTGGAGAGGCTGCTCGGAGCCCCGCCTTTCCTGAAGGCCCGGCTCGAGGACACGCCTCAGGTGGGCGTGAGTACCGGCCTGGCCTACACCGGAGCCGGGGGCGACATTCTGCGCATCGAGACCGTCGTCGCTCCGGGCAAGGGCGATTTCCACATCACCGGGCAGCTGGGCGAGGTGATGCAGGAGAGCGTGACCGCCGCCTGGGGTTATCTGAAGACGGCGCTCTCGCGGGACCCGGTACTGGGTGACCTTTGGGATCTCTCCCCGGGGAAGACTTACCTGCTCGAACATTACACCCCGGGGGAGGTGGGGCCGGCCGAGAGCAACGCCCCGGCAAACGCGGGTTTCGAGGGTGTCCGTGTCGGGGATTCGGGGCTGCGCCTCGAGAACGGTGCCGGAATCGCCGGCGCGGAGGAGGCCGGCTGTGAGCCTCCCGGTCCGGCGGACCACGAGATCCTGTCGTCCTTGGAGGTCCGTATACACCTGCCCGAGGGCGCGGTGCCCAAGGAGGGGCCCTCGGCCGGGCTGGCGGTGGCCGTGTCCTTGCTGTCGGCGCTGACGCAGCTGCCGCTGATCCCCCGGGTGGCCCTCTCCGGCGAGATCACCCTCACCGGCCAGATCCTGGCGGTGGGAGGGCTCAAGGAGAAGCTCCTTGCCGCCCTGCGGGAAGGTGTGCGCAAGGTGGTCCTGCCTCTGGATGTGCGCCCCCAGGTCAGGGAGCTGCCGGCGGAGCTCACCAGGGGGCTGGACATCGTATATGTGTCGAGTTTCGTGGAGGTGTTGGAGCACGTCCTCGCTGTGGCGGCGGAGGCCGGGGAACCGGCAGACGAACCCGGCGAAGCGGTGTGACTCCCGCCGCTCGAAGAGAGGAGGCGGTGTGGCCGAGGTGACCATGGCTGCCCGCTACTCCCCCCACGAGGTGGAGCAGCGGATCATGAAGGAGTGGCTCGACCGTTCGGCGTTCCATGCCGAGGCGGACGGGGAGCGCGAGTCCTACTGCATCGTCATCCCGCCCCCGAACGTCACCGGCTCTCTGCACATGGGCCACGCCCTGAACGGTACGCTGCAGGACATCCTGATCCGCTACCACCACATGCGGGGCAAGAACACTTTCTGGCTGGTGGGCACCGACCACGCCGGCATCGCCACGCAGAACAAAGTGGAAGCGCAGCTGGCCGAAGAGGGGCTGCGCAAGAAAGACCTGGGCCGGGAGGCTTTCGAGCGGCGCGTCTGGGCCTGGAAGGAGAAGTACGGCTCCACCATCATCCACCAGCTGAAGAAACTGGGCTGCGCCTGCGACTACGAGCGTGAGCGCTTCACCATGGATCAGGCCTACCATGACGCCGTGTTGCGGGTGTTCGTGGCTCTTTACGAGAAGGGTGACATCTACCGCGACGTTTATCTGGTCAACTGGTGCGTGCGCTGTGGTTCCGCCCTCTCCGATCTCGAGGTGGAGCACCTCGAGCGGGCCGACAAGCTGTACTACATCAAGTACCCCGTCCTCGGTACCGGCGACTTCCTGACCGTGGCCACCACCCGGCCGGAAACCATGCTGGGGGACACCGCGGTGGCCGTGAATCCCAAAGACCCGCGTTACAGCCGGTACGTGGGCATGAAGGCTCTGGTCCCCTTGGCGGAACGCGAGGTGCCCATCATCGCCGATGAGCACGTCGACCCCGAATTCGGGACGGGGGCCCTCAAGATCACTCCGGGTCACGACCCCAATGACTGGGAGATCGGCCGGCGGCATGGGCTGCCCGCCGTCTCGGTCATCGGGTTCGACGGCCGCATGAACGAGGAGGCCGGTGATTTCGCCGGCATGGATGTCGACGCCGCCCGGGGTGCTGTGGTGGACCGCCTGGCCGGCCGAGGGCTGTTCGTCGAAGCCGAAGACTACATCCATGCGGTGGGCACCTGCTACCGCTGTGGCACCGTCATCCAGCCGCTGCTCTCGCTGCAGTGGTTCATGGACATGAAGCGGCTGGCCGCTCCCGCCATCGAGGTGGTCGAACAAGGCAAGGTCCGCTTCTTTCCCGAGCGCTGGACCGACGTGTATCTGGAATGGATGCGGGGCATCCGGCCCTGGTGTCTGAGCCGCCAGCTTTGGTGGGGGCACCGGCTGCCCGTCTGGTACTGCGAAGAGTGCGGGCACGTGATCGTGACTCTGGAGGCGCCGGCGGTCTGTCCGGCGTGCGGCGGCCCCGTCCACCGGGACGAAGACGTGCTCGACACCTGGTTCAGCTCGGCCATGTGGCCCTTCGCAACACTGGGCTGGCCGGAGCGCACACCCGAGCTCGAGGTCTTCTACCCCACCGCCGTGCTTTCCACGGCGCGGGACATCCTCTACCTGTGGGTGGCCCGCATGATCATGATGGGCCTGGAATTCGCGGGCGACATCCCCTTTCGCCACGTCATCGTCCACCCGACCATCCTGGCGGCCGACGGCCGCCGCATGAGCAAGAGCCTGGGCACCGGGGTCGATCCCCTGGAGTTGATCGAGGAGTACGGAGCCGACGCCACCCGCTTCGGGCTCGTATACATGAGCTCGGTGCAGGATGTGCGCTTCAGCCCGGAGCGCATCGAGATGGGGCGGAACTTCGCGAACAAGATCTGGAATGCCTCGCGGCTCGTGCTGCAGGGCGCCCACCCACAGGCGGGTGCGACGGTGACCCTGTCTACGCCGGCCGACCGCTGGATCTTCAGCCGCCTGAACCAGGTGACCCGGGAGTTGGCCGATCTTTACGAGCGCTACGACTTCGCCGAGATCGCCCGGGTGCTCTACCGCTTCGTCTGGAACGAGATGTGCGACTGGTATCTCGAGGTGGGCAAGGCCCGTCTCTACAGCGAGAGCCAAGGCGAGCGGCTCGAGGTGAGCGGCAACCTGCTGGTCTTGCTCGAGCGGGTCATGGGCCTGCTGCACCCGCTCATGCCTTTCGTGAGCGAGGAGGTGTACCGGAACCTGCCCCACGTGCGCGCTCGGGCGGAGCGGGGCGGAGCGCCGAGCCTCTTCGACAGCCGTTTCCCCGAGGCCGACGCCGCTTGGGACGACCCCGCGGCCGAGCGCGCCATGGAGGTGTTCGCGCAGGTGGTCTCCGGTCTGCGCTCGGCCCGTGACGAGCTTGCCGTCCCCCGCGAGGCGGAAGGGCGGGTCTGGCTGGTGACTTCCGCTCCCGGCGCGGCCGCCGGGTTGGTGGAGCAACCCCGTCCCCTGCGTCTGTTGGCCGGATGCACTCTCGCGGGTGTGGTTGCGACGGACGAGGAGGTGCCCGCCGGGCGCTACGCTACGGTGGAGGCGCCGGGGGTGAAGGCTCTCTTGGCCCTCGAAGGGTTCATCGACGTGGAGAAGGAGCGGACCCGGTTGCTCGGCAGGGCTGAGAAGGCCCGCGGTGAGATCGACCGGGCCCGGACGAAGCTGGACAATCCGGGGTTCGTGAGCAAAGCGCCGGCCGCGGTGGTGGCGGAGATGCGCGCGCGGTTGGCTCAGGCGGAGGCCACCTTGCGGGACGTGGCTCGGCAGTACCGCGAGCGGGTGGGAGAGGATCTTCCTCGATGAGCGCGCACCGGCTCCCCGGACCGGAGGAGGCCCGCGCCTACGTCCACGACCTGGAGATGCTGGGGATGCGCCTGGGTCTGGACCGGGTGCGCGCGCTCACCACTGCCCTGGGCGATCCCCAGAATGGCTACCGCACCATCCATGTGGTGGGCACCAACGGCAAGTCCTCCACGACCCGGTTCATGGCCTCGATCCTCCGAGAGCACGGTTACCGCGTGGGAGCCTACGTCTCCCCTCACCTGGTAAGCCTGGCCGAGCGGCAGATGGTCAACGGCGTGCCCTCCACCGACGAGGAGTTCTACCGCCTGGTGGCTCGGGTGATGCCGGTGGCCGCCGAGGTGGAGAAGGGGCTACCCCCAGGCGAGCGTCTCACTCAGTTCGAGGTCCTGACCGCGGTCGCCTTCCTCTACTTCAAGGAGAAAGGCTGCGAAGCGGCCGTCGTCGAGGCCGGTCTGGGCGGCCGCTGGGACGCCACGAGCATCATCCACTCCGAGGTGCAGGTGGTCACCACTATCGGTCTCGAGCATACGGAATTTCTGGGCGATACCCTCCTGGCCATTCTCGAAGAGAAGGCGGCGGTCATCCCCCGGCACGGGAAGGTCATGGCCGGGGTGCTGGAGTCGCCCATCAAGGCGCGCCTCCGGGAGATCTGTGCCGAACGGGAGGCAGAGGTACGCTTTCTCGACGAGGAGGTCTCCCTTCTCGCCGGGCGGCACCAGGCGGGCTTCGACGTCTTCGGCGTGGAGGACATCTACGCCGATCTGCGCCTGGGCGTCCTCGGGCGCTACCAGCACAGCAACGCCGCCGTGGCCATCGGGGCCCTCGAGCTCTTCTTGGGCAAGGCTCTGGACGTCGAGGCGCTGCGCCGGGGGCTCGCAGAGACCGTGGTGCCCGGGCGCCTGGAGGTCATCAGCCGGCAGCCCCTGTGTATCCTGGACGGAGCCCACAATCCCCCGGGCATGGCCGAGATGGTGAAGTCGCTCGACGACATCCTCGATCGGCGCCGACTGATAGGCGTGGTCTCCATCCTGCGGGACAAGGGGGCCCTGGAGATGTTGCGCGACTTGGCGCCCCGCTGCGACATCCTGTTCGTGACCCAGAACAGTAACCCGCGCTCCTATGCGGCCGCCGAGCTGGCGGCACTGGTCGGGGCGATGGAAGACGGCCCCGAGGTCTTCGTCGACCCCGATCCCCGGTCGGCCCTCAAGAGCGCCTACAAGCTGGCCACGTCCAACCAGGTCGTGCTGGTGACCGGGTCGCTCTACCTCATCTCCGACCTGAAGCGTGCCCTGCCGGGCCGGTGAGAAACGGCGTGGCCGGAGGACGCAAGGACGCACGCGACGTGATACTGTTCACGGTCCTCGTGCTGGTCGCCATCGTCGTGTTATTCTTCGCCA
>JAMDDA010000076.1 GCA_023488925.1 Actinomycetota bacterium | reverse complement strand
GCCGACAGAGAAGGTAGTCCACCCTTGCCCGTCCGCCTCTCCTCCGCTCGGCTTCGTGTCCTTGCTCCCCCCACTACTCCTCGATCTCGTACTGCGCCAGATCCACCGGCTGGAAAGCGACCCGTTCGAAGTGCGAAGGTCGAGGGGAGGGCGCCGTGGCGTCCAGGCCGATCTTGCAGCCGATGCCCCCGTCCGTGGACGGGTTGAGTTCGTGGCCTCGCGCCTCGGGGATCAGGATGATGTCCAGGTCCGGACGGAAGCGGGTGGCCAGTGCCCACTCCACGTCTTGCGGGTCGTAGATGTCCACGTCCTCGTCGACAACCGTCACCTGCTTCAGGGAGGGGAAGGCACCGAAAGTGGCCAGGATGGCGTTGCGCTGCAGGCCTTCGGTATGCTTGCGGAGCTGCACGACCGCGTGGTAGAAGCCGCAGCCTCCGTAGGAGAGGTATACGGCGAGCACCCCGGGGATCTGGCGACTGACCAGCCGGAAAATGCTGGCCTCGGCCACCAGGCCCACAGCGTTGTAGACCTCTTGGCCGGGGACGATGGTGTGCCAAATGGGGTTGGTATAGTAGCAGCCCAAGGGTGACCTCCGCGGCGGGACCTTCGGGCTCGCGCACGTGCGGGAGGATCTCCGCCTCGAGGATGAATTGGGCCGAGGCTACGCCTTCCACTCCCACAGTGCGCGCCGGTACGAGCTCCAGGGGTCGGCCCAGAAGGTGGCTCGCGATGCCGAGCTCGTCGCTTTCGAGAGGGGCTGCACTTCCCGGGACGACCGAGGCGAAGTGCACCGCCGGATCCACTCCGTTGTTGATGGTGACTTCCAGAGGCTCGCCCCGTGCCTCGGCCCGCTCGTAGTAGTCGCGCAGATGGCGGCCGATGTCCATGAGACAGCCCAGCCGGTCGGGACCGGTCACCATGAAGCGCATGATTGAAGCGTTGCGGACGCCGGTGTCCGGGTCCTTGGCGATGACGACCGAAGAGGTCAGGTACGGGCCGCCTTCCTCCAGGCCCATCTTGGGGATGGGCAAGGTGCTGAGGTCGACTCTCTCCTCTACGACTTCCTGGGCAGGCGCGTCGGCCACGACCACGGGGTGCAGAGGGGTCTGCTGCCATTGAGCCACGGCGTCGGCGACCAAGAAGGGCAGTTGTTCCGGCGAGACTCCGAACAGCTCCGCGAGCAGAGCGCGGTTCCAGTAGAGGCCCGTGAATACGGGGTGGGGGCTGCCCTTGGTCTTCTCGAAGTATACGGCCTTGCCTCCGTGGAAGCGGCGGGCTACGCCCCCGAGCTCCAGGTGGGGATCGACCGCGGTCTTTACCCGGGCCAGCAAGCGGCGCTTGCCCAGGAAGGCCACGATGCTTTGCAGGTCGTCCAGCCCCCGTCGGGCCAGGTCGCCCACGGGGGCAGGGGCCGCCTCGCGCCGAGAGCGGGCCCTCGAGCTTTGCGGCGTGCTTTTACGGGTGTCGGCGGATCGGGCCATGGCGGTGTGTCTCCTGAGTGCTTCACATCAGTGAGTTCGGCAGGACCAGCGCCAGCTGGGGGAATATCACGAGGAGGATGAGGATGAGCGCGTAGGCGACCAGGAAGATCATCACTCCGCGGAAAATGGTCTGGATGGGTACATCCGGAGCCAGCCCGCTGACGATGTAGACGTTCACGCCTACCGGAGGCGTCACCGCGCCCATGGTGGTGACCAGCGTCAGGACGACGGTGAACCACACCGGATCGAAACCCAGGGCGGTGGCCAGTGGGAAGAAGATGGGGATGGTCACGACCAGGAAGCCCAGGGCGTCCATGAGGCAACCGCCGATGAGGTAGATCAGCAGCACCACGCCCAGGATGCCCAGGGGCGGGATCGGCAGGCCGGTGGCCCATTCGGCCAGGTCGAAGGGGAGCCGCGTCACGGTCAGGAACCGGCCGAAGAGCACGGCGCCGGTGATGAGCAGCACCACCATGGCCGAGGTGCGCAGAGTCTCGGCGACGGCCTGCCGGAATCCCTTCAGGGTCAGCGAGCGGCGGGCCAGACCGATGACGATGGCCCCGAATGACCCGGCGGCTCCCGCCTGAGTGGGGGTGAACCAGCCGGCGTACATCCCGCCGATGACCAGTCCGAAGAGGAGCAGGGCGTCGATCACGCCGTTGAGCGAGACGATCTTCTCCTTGAGGGTGGTGCGGTTGCCGGGAGGCCCCAACGCGGGGTTGCGGAAGGCCATCATGAAAACCGTGGCCAGGAGCAGCCCCGTGAGGATCACCCCGGGGATGATGTTGGCCAGAAAGAGCTTGGCGATGGACTGCTCGGTCTGCACGGCGATGATGATGAGCACCACGCTCGGGGGGATGACCACCCCCAGGGTGCCACCGATGGCCACGGCGCCCGTGCTCAGGGCACGGTCGTACTTGTAGCGCTTCATCTCCGGCAGAGCGATGGTGCCCATGGTGGCCGTAGTGGCCGAATTCGAGCCGCAGATGGCGGCGAAGCCCATGCTGGCCAGGATGGTGGTGCCGGCCAGTCCCCCGGGGAGACGCCCGACCCACTTGTAGGCGGCGTCGTACAAGCGCTCGGTAGCCCCGGAGTGGAAGGTGATCTGGCCCATGAAGACGAAGAGGGGCACTACGCTGAGGCTGTACGAGGCGAACTGACCCCAGACGTTCGTGGAGAGCAGATGAAGGGAGACGTTCGTGGAGAGCAGGTAGGCGTTGCCGAGGACTCCGGCCAGCAGCATGGCGAAGGAGACCGGTACGCGCAAGAGCATGAGCACGAACATCAAGGCGATGCCCAGGACGGCTACCGCAGTGGGGTTCACGGCCGACCTCCCGGCGTCAGGGGCTGTGGGGCGAGTGGCTTCATCGCACGCCTACCACAGACTCTTTTCGCGAGGGAAACACTCGCGCAGGGAATGGAAGAAATCGGCGAGCAGGGCGACGACGAGGCCCACGGTCCCCACGGCTACCAGGTATACCCAGGGGTAGTAGATGACCTTCATCGTCTCGGAGAGGGAGCCACTGGCCCGGAGGCCGCCGGCGTAGGCGATGATCTCGTAGACCACGGCGGCGAACAACGCCAGAGAGACGACGTTGACCACCGCCTCGACGGAGGCACACGCCCGGGCACCCAACTTGTTCACCACCAGATCGATGGCGACGTGCTGACGGTAGATCTGGGTGTACCCGAGAGAGAAGGCCGTCGTTACGGCGGCCAGCCAGCTCACGATCTCGAATGTGCCGGTGAGAGGTCGCGAGAAGAGCCGCAGGAAGATGTCGAGCACCGTCACGCCCATCATGGCGATCAGGGTCACGCCGGCCACGCCGGCCATGCCCCGGTTGAGCAGGGAGTTGAACCGGTCGAGATGTCGCATCAGGGTGGTGTCCTTCGGTCGCAGGTGGATGCTGGGCGCGACTCGGGCCGGGAGACTCCCGGCCCGAGTCGCGGTACGGGTGCTTACGAACCCGCTTCGGCCGCGTTCTTGTCACGCAGCTCGTACAGCTTGTCGATGAATTGCTTCCCGGGGAGTCCCTTTGCGTCGGTGTCCTTGATCCAGGCGTCGACCATGGGCTTGAGCTTGTCGTCCCACTTGGTTTTCTCTTCGGGGGTGAGGCTCACTATCTGCAGACCCTGGGTGTCCTTGGCCCACTGCAACGCACCGCCCACGTTCTCGTTGTCGTGATACTTGCCGGTCCAGAGAGCCATTTCCCGCCCGAGATCGTCCATGACCTTTTGCACGGGCGCCGGAAGCTTGTCGAAGGCGTCCTGTTTCATGACGGCGGCGAAGGTCACGACGACCGTGGGATAGTCGGTGACGTACTTGAGTTGCTCGGCCAACTTGAAATCTTTGAGGACCTCGCGCGAGGTCATGGTGCCCTCGATGAGGCCGGTCTGTACCGCTTCGGGCACCTCGGGCATGGCCATGCCCACCGGCGCAGCCCCCAGTGCCTGCAGAACGGGCACCCCGGTACCAGCCGCCCGCAGCTTCATTCCTTTCAGGTCAGCCAAGCTGCGTACGGGTTTTTTGGTCATCAGGTAGCCCGGCTCGGTGGTGAACATGGTCAGGACCTTGAAGCCGTCGTACTCTTTCGGCTTGAACTCGTTGTAGAGATCCCACAGAGTCAAGCTGGCCACGGTCGAGTTGGGGAAACCCACCGGCAGCGACACTCCCGAAGTGAGAGGGAAGCGTCCCGGGTCGTAGGACGGAGCGCCCAACCCGATGTCGGCCACGCCCTGTTGCACGCCGTCGTACATCTGCTGGGCGTCGAGGAGCGTCCCTCCCGGGAAGGTCTCCACGGTCACCACTCCCTTGGTGCGTTCGTTGACCAGCTTTGCCCACTCCTCCATCTGCTTGGCCGGGAAGGTACCGGCGGGTGCGAAGAAGGCGTAGGTGAGCTTGATGGGCTCCAGGCCGGCGAACTCGTCGGCCGCGGCCGTGGATTCCGTGCTCCCCGAGGCCGCCGAGGTCGTCGTGGCTTCGGCGGCGGTCGTACTGGTGGTGCCTTTCCCTCCACAACCGGTGGCGACAAGCACCACCGCCGCCATGAGCAGGAGCACCGCCGGCAATACGGCGGCGCGTCGGTTGAATCTTCCGGTCATGACTTCCATACCCCCCTGATGAGTTTCACACTTCCCCATGGCAACGGGCTGTCTTCGGCGCCACGGCAACCAACTCGTGGCGGCGGGCCGGCCCGCTCGGGTCCACCCAGCTCGGGAGCGCGGCGGCGCCTCCGAGCCACCTTATCCCTCCTCCCGCGTTTCGGCATGCTCAGGACCTCCTTTGCCGTCCTCTTCGGACCCGGTATGGATCCCCCCCCGGAAACTCAGGTGCGGCGACTCGGCGTAGGCGCGCAGCAGCTCGGCGAAACCGCGGTAGCGGTCGCGGAAGAGCCGGGAGGTGTCCACTCCGTGGTAGTCGTAGTAGCCCTTTCCGCCCCGAGGTCCGACCTCCCCCGCGGCCATTTTGTCCGTCACGGATCGAGGCGGACGGTAGTGCTCCCGGCCGAGCGTGGCGTGCAGGTAGTTCCCGGCGTGGGCCAGGATGTCGATGCCGCCGAGATCGATGAACTCTATCAGCCCGAAGACTCCCAGCCGGAAGCCGAAGCCGGCCTTGACGGCGGTGTCGATCTCGGCAGGACCGGCCAGACCCTCCTCTACGATGCGCACCGCCTCGTTCATGGCCGCCACCTGGATGCGGGGCACGATGAACCCCGGGCTGCTCCTCAGCTGCACCGGGATCTTGCCGATGCTCTCCAGGAAGCCCACGACCCGGGCGGCGGCCGCCGGGTCGGTCCATTCCGCGTGAGCCACCTCTACCAGCGGTATCAGGAAAGCCGGGTTGAGCCAATGGGCCGCCACCGTGCGGTCGGGCGGCGCTCCCATTTCGCGGAGAGTTTCCAACGTGAAGGTCGAGGTGGCCGACGCGATCACGCCGGCGCCTCCCAGGTAGGCGCCGGACTCTGCATAGAAGGCCCCCTTGGCCGTCGTCGTTTCCGGCAGGGCCTCGAAAACCAGGGAACAGGGGGGAAGCTCCTCGGCGGGGTCTCGGCTCAGAGTCAACGTTTCCAGCAGCTGCCCGGGATCTCCGTCTATCAAACCGAGCTCCTGCAGCAGGCGCAGGTTGGCGGCGATCTCTTCCCGGGCTCGTTGGAGCGCCGCGAACTCGGTACCCGGCGGCCGCGTCTTCACATCCACGAGTACGAGCGGGTGGTTCCGGGCGGCCATGAGAACGGCCGTTGCGATCCCGACGCCCATCCGCCCTGGACCGACGATGCCGATGGTGTGCTTCCCGGCCTGCGGGTCTGCGGATGCGGCGTCGGATCCAGGAGACACCGGGTCAGTCATGGTGGCCTTCCTGGAGAAGCCGGTCGAGTTCAGACAGGGAAAGCTCTCCCAGTCCCAGGTTGGTCAGGGTGCGGCCTTCGGCCATGTGGTTCTGCCCCGTGATGACGCCGACGAGCCGCAGCAGGGAGTCCGCCACCGGAGTCTCCACTCCGGCCAGATCCCCGATACTGCTGAACAGAGCCAAGTTGCAGTGCACGTCTTCCCGGATATACCGGTGAGCGAAGCTCAGAGGTTCGCGCCATTTTTCGCTCGTGACCAGGTCGGTGTGGCCCCTGCGGCCGTACATCCACTCCTCGTCGCCGTGCGCATCGTAGTGGTGGGCTATCGGGTAATGAGGCGGACCGAAGCCCAAAGCCTGCCGCACGGCGATGCGCTCGCCGTCGTGCGCCAGGATCACCTTCTTGACCGAGGGAGTCGTGCCCTCGTTGTGGATGTCCCAGCGCTGGAAATGCTCGATGGCTCCGGTGTTCAGCAGCACCAAGACGGAATGGATGATGGGTCCGACGTTGAGCAAAGCCACCGACAGTACGTTTTCGACGGGATGAGCCCCGGGGAAAAGGGCCCGCAGGGTCTCCACCGTCTGTGCGGTCGCCCGGGCGGGAAAGACGCCCACGGGCAGGTGAACCGCGATGCCGCTGATCTGCACCTCGGTCGGGGCTGTTTTTCGGGTCAAATAAGGGAGGGTGCCCGGCTCGGCGTAGATCACAGCGGCCGGGTTGCCCTGTGCGCGTACGACCCGGGCGAACACGAGCGATCCGAACGAGCCCGGGGAGAGGAAAACGATCTGCCCGTCGGTCAAGTGGGGGGCCACGCGGGCGGCTCGGTCCTCCTGCGTGAAAGCGGGATCGGTGCAGACCACCACGTCTGCGCCCGTGACCACCGCACCAATGTCCTCGGACACCAGCTCCAGTCGGCCTTCGTCCTGACGGCCAAGACCGGTGACCGTGATGGCGCGGGAGACCAGGACCGGCTGGTGCTTTTCGCGGGACCCGGGCCACATCCGCACCCGGTGGCCCCTGAGGGCGAGGTCCCCGGCCACGGTATAGGAGCCATTGCCCCCTCCAACCACCGCCACGATCAGGTTACGCACGCTGTCCCCCCTGTACTGATGCGCCGGCCTTCGCCGGCGTAGCCGTCTTTCAGTTCTCTCCGTCGGATTCCGCGCGGTGCTGCGCGATGAAGCGCTTGGCGTCTTCCAGATGGGTGCGGATTGCCTGGGCGACTCCGTCTCGGTCGCGAGCCCTCAGCCGCTCGACGATGCGCCGATGCCCCGCCGCCGCCAGCCGCGCGGTCTCCAAGTGGCGGAAGCTCTCGGCGCGGAACAGTACCATGTGGCGCCTCAGGTTCTGGCAGATCTCCAGCAGGCGTTCGGACCCGCCCGCGCGCACCAGCATCTCGTGAAAGGCGGCGTCGTATTCGCCGATGCAGTCGGTGTTCCCGGCTTCGATCTCTCTCTCGCAGCGGGCGACGTTCTCCTCCAGCTGCTGTTCGTCCAGCCGGTCAAGGGCCCACTGCGCCGCCAGAATCTCGTTGACGATGCGGATCTCGCAGATCTTCTCCATCTCGGCCCATTCGATGACCCGGACGCGATAACCCACCCGCGGGATGGACCGCACGAGACCTTCCCGTTCCAGCAGGTGGAGTGCTTCCCGGATGGGCGTCCGCGATACACCGATGGATTCCGCGAGAGCGGTCTCGACCAGGCGTGCCCCCGGGGGGATACGGCCCTCGAGGATAGCGTTGCGTAGCGAGCCGTATACCCGCTTGCGTACGGCCTGCGGCCGCTCGATGACGACATCGGCCAGGACCCGGTCACGCTTTGTGGATCTGGTCGTGCTCCCCTCCTTGCAGACCCAGGATCAAGTGTGGTCGTCTGCCCACCCGGCTTCTCGACTGCGGCAGTGCCCCCCGGCAGCACCGCTGAGGTACTGTACCCCACAGATACCAGGGCGAGCCGTCCGCGTCAAGTCCGGAGGGCGCGCAGGAGTGGGCCATCATAGGCCGCGCCCCACCCCGGCGGTGCCCCGCGGGTTTCGCGACCGGGTGCCTCCCAGGAACCGCAGGCCCCGCCCGCGCATCAAAAACCGCAAATGGTCCGAACGCCCTGCCGACCTCGTCGGAGGCTTGCGGCAACCTGCCTGGATGCCTCGCCGACCCTCTCGGAGGCCTGTCGTGGAACGGAGTCACCTTCGCAGTCAGCACCACCGCCGGCGGCCGCCCTCGCCTTGTCCGCATCGCGGCCCGCTTTCTGCCATTGCCGGCTGGTCCCGCCGGTGCCTCGCCTCCGGGCTCGTCCCGCTGCTCGTCCTCCTCCCTACTGCGGCCGCGTTGGCGGCTGGTTGTGGCTACGCCGGGCGCGGTGTGACCACGACCGATTCCGGCATCCCGGGCACGACCGGTGCCGCCGTCACTCACCCCACCGGCGCGGACGACCTGGTGTTCCGGGTCGAGGTCGGCGGCGGCCTTGTGCCTCAGGAGGCGCTATTCACGAACATGCCCTACCTCTCCATCTACGGTGACGGCCGGGTGATTACCCCGGGGCCGGTGATCGAGATTTATCCCCCGCCGGCGCTGCCGAGCCTCCAGGTGGCAAAGCTCTCCGAGGAGGGACTGCAGAAGCTGCTCACGGCGGCTGCCGCGGTGGGTCTGCTGGAAGAAGGGGTGGACTACGGTCGGCCGGCGGTGGCCGATGGCAGCACGACCACTTTCACCCTGGCTGCGGAGGGGCGCACGGTGAAGACGGCCGTCTACTTCCTGGACTACGAGAATCAAGACGACCAGGCCCTCACCGAGCCTCAGAAGCGGCGGCGGCAGGCTTTGCTCGACTTCCAGTCCCGGCTCGGTGACCTGCGCGGGTGGATGGGCGGCGCCCTCGGCCCCGAGACCTCCTACGAGGTGCGGGCCCTGGCCGTCTTGATCCTGCCGGGTGACCCCACGCAGAAAGATCCCTCCGGCCTCGAGCGGAGGGTGCTCGAATGGCCCTTGGCCGACCTCGGTAGTCTGGGGGAACCCTACCTGCAGGGCAAGCGCGCCGTCTTGACGGGGGGCGACCTGGCGGCCTTGAGGCCGCTTTTGCTGCAGGCCGACACCCTCACCCTCTGGAAGAGCGGCGCCGGCTACTACACGCTCCTGTTGCGCCCGCTTTTGCCGGACGAGGCGAAGGGGTAGCAACCGGCGGAAGGGCGGAGGACTGCAATCCTACCCGCCGAGCGCCTTCCCGGCGTCGAACACGAGGAGTTGGATCAGTGCCACCATCACCACGAGCCCCTCGGGTACCAGCATGGTGCGATAGATGGGGGTGAAGGACGAGCGGAAGTAGTCCTTGGTCAGCACCAGGCAGAGGTGTACCGGCGAGAACATCACGCCGGCGAAGCCCGAGGCGAAGGCGAAGGCCAGCATCGCGGGATCAGGGCCGGAGGCACCGCCGATCAAAGGCAGGATCAGGGGGAAGGTGATGCCGACGTAGGCCACGGTGATACCGGTCATGAGGCCCACCACAAAGGGCAGCAGGAAAAGAATTGCGACCACAGGAACGCCGGCCGATTCGAGTGCCCGCGGCAGAGTGTTCACCGCACCCGAGTCCTCGAGCATCCCCTTGAAGACAAGCACCCCCAGCACCAGCAGGAGGGTCTTGACCGAAACACTCTCCCGAAGGGTCGCGGCGATGCGGCGGAGAGAATATCGGTGGAGGAGGAAAAGAGCCGCCACGACTCCGGTCAAAGCCAGGGCGATGTCCACCCCTAGAACCATCACCAGCATCATCACCGCCAGAATGGGGCCGGAGCTCGCCAGGAGCCGGCGCAGGTCGCGGGCCCGGTCGGCGCTCCGCGGATGGGGAGCCGGGTGCACCCCTCGGAAACCGTAGAAGGTCCCGACCAGGAGCACGGTAAGAGGGAACGCCGCCTGCCAGACGAAAAGCCGTCCCATGGACATGCCGGTCATGGCCGCCGTCAGGATGAAGCCGGGGTAGAGGGGCGAGACGTACTCCCAGATGTGTCGGAACCAGTAGTTGATGAAGCTCTTGCGGTCCGCGCCCACCAGGCAGCCGTTCGCGGACTCCTCCACCAGGGGCGCCGAGAAACGAGCGCCGCCCGCCGAGGGCAATATGCCGATGATGGCCGGCATGAGCGCCATGACCACGCGGTTGTCGCCCAGGAGGCGCTGCAGGGAATCCACCAGCATCTTCAGGGTCTCGGTGGTGCGCAGCACGTGCTCCAGCACCATGATGAGGGCGAGGGCCACCATGAGCGAGACGGCGGTGGTGTCGACGGAGGCCTGGGCGGCCGTCGTGAGGATCTCCACGGGGCCGAACCCCATGAGCGCGCCCAGCACGGCGGCACCGATCAACATGGCCAGGCCCAGATTCCACCTGAGCCGCAGAAGACCCAGCACGAGGGCGAAGACGGCGGCGATCTTCACAAGATCGAGCACGGCGACCCCTTGCGGTCACATTGCGCGGCCGGCGCGAGGCCGCGGGTCAAGGTGAGGCCGCGGGTGGGCGCGAGGCCGCAGCCCAAGGTGAGGCCGCGGGTGGGCACAGAGCCGCAGCCTAAGGTGAGGCCACGGGTGGGCACGGGGCTGCGGCCCAAGGCGGGGCTGCGGGCCGGCGCGGGGACCCCACTCAGCGCCACGGCCGGTCGCCTACACATTGAAGCGCGCTTGCCCTGCAGGTAGGGTTCCCCCAGACTACCGAGGTCGGCCAAGGGCCATTCGAGCACCCTCCGCTCGAGGCCGGAGGGATCT
>JAMDDA010000174.1 GCA_023488925.1 Actinomycetota bacterium | reverse complement strand
AGAAGGACGCCATCGCCGGAGAGTTCCGCGGTGACAACCTCTCGACGCTCTACTACGTCTGGGCGAATCTCTACGGCACGGCGGAGCAAGCATGGGACGACGCCCGGCTGGTCGTGCAGATCGGCGGCGATGAGGACAACGCCATGGAGGTCGCCCGGGGGCACGGAATCTTCGTGGTGGACGGTTCCACCTGTCGCCTCGCCCTCCTGGCCGACCGCGCGGGCCGCCGAGGACTCGGGATCGACCAGAACCCGCCGCACATCGACGCCCTGCACCGGAGCATGATGCTCTGGAAGGACGAGAAGCGCAGAGAGCTGGTCCGCTATCTCAACGAGCGCGACTTGCTCGAGGACGGCCCGTTCTGGAAGCTGGCGCAGGCGCTCTTCGAGGTGCTCCCGCGCGACCTGGAGGACTGGAAGCTGGTCAACGCCCTGCTCGCCGAGCGCCAGACACTGCGCGCGGAGGGCAAGAGCACGACGTACCGGGACGCGCAACGGGAGCTGTCCTTCGACGAAGGAGGTGAGAAGCGATCATGAGCGAGACACTCAAGCCCTGGTACGCCATCGCGACACCTCACGAGGACATCCGCGAAGGACGTCTCGCCGAAGCGGTGTTCGCGGCGAACGTCTGGGCCGTCGTGCAGGGCACGGCCCCCGAGGTCTACCTCGACCCGGAGGAGTTCTTCCGCAAGACATACCTGACGAGCGGGCTGTCCACGGTCCTGAGCCGGGTCGCGGGCGCACTCCGACGTGGCGGCGAGAGCGGCGACCGCATCATCAGTCTCCAGACGGCCTTCGGCGGTGGCAAGACGCACACGCTCGTTGCCCTGTGGCACCTGGCGAAGCACGCGGATCGGTTGAAGGGGTCGCCTCACGCGGAGGGCCTTCGGAAGGCCATCGGCGGGCAACTGCCGGAGAACGTGAAAGGCGTGGCGGTCTTTACGAACCAGACCTGCGACGCGACCCAGGGCCGCCAGGTCGAAGACGGGGTTCACGTTCGCACGCTGTGGGGCGAGCTGGCCTACCAGCTCGGCGGGAAGGCTCTTTACGAGCGCGTGCGGGCGAACGATGAGAGCCAGCGCGTGCCGCAGGGGCTCTTCTTCGAGATTCTGCAAGCCGCGTCGCCGTGCCTCATCCTGCTGGACGAGCTGGCCGACTACTGCGTCGGCGCCGCCGCCGTTCCGGTGGGCGACACGAGCCTCGCGGATCAAACCGTCTCTTTCATTCAGCAACTCACCGAGTCCGCTCAGCAGGTCCCGGGCGCGGTGGTGGTCGCCACGCTGCCTGCGAGCAAGTACGAGGTCGCCCAGAGCGAGAAGGGGCAGGAGGCCTTCGTGACGCTGGAGAAGCGCTTCCAGCGCCTCGGGGCGGACGTGAAGCCCGTCGCGGACGAGGAGATCTACGAGGTCGTGCGGGCGCGTCTCTTCGAGTCCATCGCGCCGGAAAGCGAGCCGGACTATCCCAAGAAGGTCGCGCAGGTCTATCAGAGCATGTATGCGGCACACTCTGGGGAGGTGCCTTCGGAGGCCGCGAAAAACAGCTATCGCGAACTGCTCGAGCGCGCCTATCCCTTCCATCCGCTGCTCATCGATGCGCTCTACACCCGCTGGGGCAGCCACCCCGACTTCCAGCGGACGCGAGGCGTGCTTCGACTGCTTGCGAGCATCGTCGGCGACCTCTGGAAGCGCCGGCAGGGAAATACCGAAACCCAGCACCTGATCCAGCCGTGCCATATCCGCTGGTCCGTTGATGCTCTGCAGGCGGCTCTGACGCGACTCTGGGGACCCCCGTACCAGTCCGTCGCCGCAGCCGACGTGATCGGTGACCGGTCCAACGCCGGCATCTTCGACGAGGAACGCGGCGGCGACTACCGGAGCGAGGCCATCGGACAGGGGCTGGCATCAGCCGTCCTTCTCGGTTCGTTTGGCGGCCAGGGCGGCCGGAGCGGATTCAGCTCGAAGGACCTGAAGCTCGCATGCTCCCGGCACGGCCTGAACTGGAACTACGCGGACGGCGCCTTGTTGGAGCTGGAGAACCGCTGCTTCTACCTCCACACGGCGACCGCCGGGAGCCTTGGAAAGCGCTACTGGTTCGGCACGAAGCCGACGCTCAACAAGCTGGTCGTCCAGTACCGCCAGCAGAGCGCGAAGGAGAACTTCGCCGAGGAGATCCTCGCCGACCTCCGGACCGAATCGCAAAAGGGCGCGCTGGCCGGCGCGACGTGGCGCGTGATCGTCAACCCCGCCGAGGACCTGCCGGAGCAGAAGTCGCTCACCTTGCTGGTCCTTCCACCGTCACTCGCCTGGGACGAGAACGGCGGGGCGAAGGACGCGATCCAGGAGCGCGTGAAGGCGATCAGCACCCGGTGCGGTGGAAAGGACCGCCTCTACCGCAACACGCTCCTCTTCCTGGTGGGAACCGCTCGGGGGCTGAGCAAACTGCGGCAGGCACACCGGGAGCGAGCGGCTCTGGAGGGCGTGCGCGCGGACTACTGGGATCAGCTCGACGAGGAGCAGCGCGAAGATCTCAAGAAGCGCCTGGAGGCGGCACGTAAGGCCGCGCTGGAGGCGCTGGGCCCTGCCTACACCGTTGCCCTTCGGGTGCGCGGGCAAGAGGTAGAACCGTGCGCGCTCTCGGACGCGCGCCGGACCTTCCAGGAACACCTCGGCTACGTGTGGACCACGCTCGTCGAGGACGAGGAGTGGATTCTTCGGCGCGTTGGCTCCGTGACGCTCGAGAGCACGGGCTTGATCCCCAAGGAAGGGGGGCTGCGCCTGAAGGATGCCGTCGAGGCCTTCCTGCGGTTCACGGACAAGCCCATGGTCGCGGCCAAGGAGGCGGTGACCGCGGGGCTCGCCCAGGCCTGCGCCGATGGGCTGGTGGGCGTCGGTCGGGGTGGAAGCCTCTCGACGCTTCAGACGCGGTACTGCAAGCAGTCGGTGTCCCTGGACCCCAGCGAGGATGGCGTGTGGATCATCCCGCCCTTCACGCCGGAACCGGCGAAGGCTCCAGGCGGCGAAGAGACTGCGGGCGCCGGTGTCGGTGCCGGAGAATCGGGTGTTGAAGGCGAAACGGGGGCCGGCACGACCTCCGGCGAGAGTTCGGGAACGGCAACCGCAACGAAGCCCGGGGCCAAGGGGGCGGTTCGCCGAGTCGTCGTCCGCGGGTCGGTTCCCGTCGAGAACTGGGCCGAGCTTTTCCGCTGCTTCGTGGGGCCCGCCGCGCGGATGAACCTGAAGAAGCTGGGCCTCGGCGTGCAGTTCGAGATGGTGCTGCCTGAAGACCGGTCCTTGGCCGAGAACGATCCGGCGTTCAAGGCGATGAAGGAGGCTGCGCGGCAGTTGGGGCTAACGTTCGAAATTCTCGAGACAGGCGATTCGGATAAGAGGGGTCTAACAAGCCGATGAAGCTGCCGGTCGCCTTCGGCGCCCGCAGCTTATCGGCAAGGCGTTAGGCGCAGAAACGGAACGGCTCTGCGAAGTTTGGGGGAGCGGTGAAACGGCTCAGGCAGCGCATGTGGGATTTGCTAGAGGTCACGTATCAGCGGGATGACCACTCTCCTGTTATCGACTGGTACGACACGAGCCTGGCAGTTCTGATTATCCTCAACGTCCTCGCTGTCGTTCTGGCCAGTATCGAGAGTCTGGGCGAGGCGTATGCGCCCTACTTCTACGCCTTCGAGGTCTTCTCGGTAGCGGTGTTCACGATCGAATATGTCCTGAAGCTTTGGGTGTGCACGGTGGACGACCGCTACTCGCGTCCGATCGT
The DNA here is from genome assembly GCA_023488925.1 of Actinomycetota bacterium. Lineage (GTDB taxonomy): Bacteria > Actinomycetota > Thermoleophilia > RBG-16-64-13 > RBG-16-64-13 > JAMDDA01. The sequence continues at coordinate 6,900 of JAMDDA010000174.1, read as the reverse complement.
GGGTCGCGTGAAGTATGCGCTGACCCCGATGGTTCTCATCGACCTCGCGGCATTCCTGCCCTTCTATGCGTGGTTCCTGCCCTTGGACATGCGCTTCCTCAGGATCCTGCGGCTGTTCAGACTGCTGAGGGTGTTGAAGCTCGGGCGCTACTCGAAGTCCATGTGGCTTGTGATGCGTGTGCTCAAGCGCAAGGGCTCGGACTTGGCCGTGGCCGTAATCGTGCTACTCGTCATGCTCGTGCTCGCATCGAGCTTGATGTACGAAGTCGAGCACGCCGCGCAGCCGGAGGCATTCTCGTCGATTCCGGCAGCCATGTGGTGGGGCGTCGCTACCTTCACGACCGTGGGATACGGCGACGTCTACCCCGTCACACCGCTCGGCAAGATCCTGGGTTCAGTAATCGCGATTCTCGGAATCGGGATCTTCGCGCTCCCCGCCGGCATACTGGCGGCGGGATTCTCGGAGGAGCGAGAGCGTCTCAATGCAGCGCAAGAATCGGTATGTCCACACTGCGGGGAAGCACTGCGGTAGTTGTAATGCCCACACACCTTGTTGACAAGGAAGGGCATCGGCGAGGAGCCTCCCAGGGCGGTGTGGGGTCGCTGGTGATTGTAGTACATGAGCCACCTCGGCAGTTGCCTGCGCCGGTCTTCGTTGGATCGGTAGAGCTCGGCATAGGCCCACTCGTGCAGGAGCGTGCGGATGAAGCGCTCGGCCTTGCCGTTGGTCTGGGGCCGATAGGGACGGGTGGTCTGGTGCCGGATCCCACGCGAGGCACACGTCTTCCGGAACCGGGTGGAGTTCGTGTAGCAGAAGGCCCGGTCGGTGAGGATGGCCTGGACGCGGACGCCGTGGTCGGCGAAGTGCCGGCAGGCCCGCCGCAGGAAGCCGGCCGCCGTCTCCCCCCGCTCGTCAGGGAGGACCTCCACGTAGGCTGCCCGGGTGCAGTCGTCCACGGCGACGTGCAGGTACTCGTACCCGGCGCCCCGGCGTTTCGTCCCCGGCGAGCGCCCGAGCATCCGGTGGCCTCCCCCGTCGGGAATGCGGGCCAGCTTCTTGGTATCGAGGTGCAGGAGCTCCCCGGGTCGGTCTTTTTGGTAGCGGATGACCTCCCTCGTGGTGCGGTCCAGATCCAAAGAGGCGGGAGAGGCCGTGGCGGCGCAGGACGCCGTAGACGGTGGACCGGGGAAGCCCCAGGCGGGGGGCGAGCATGTGGGGTCCGAGGCGGAGTCTCTTCCGCTCAGCCAGGATCTCGGCCACCGTGGTCGCAGGAAGAGCCCGCGGAGAACGGCGGGGACGGGAGCTTCGATCGCAAAGACCGGCCCCTCCTTCATCCCGGAAGCGCCCAAGCCACTTGTAGACGGTGGTGCGGGACACACCCATGGCTTCGGCGGTCTGCGCGGGCGTCCAGCCATACTCGGTCACCCGTCTCACCACGAGCAGTCTTCCCTCGTAGGTCAACTTTGCCCTAGGATGGGACATGAGAGCCTCCTCTTCTCGGTTGGAGCTTCGCAACCCCAATCCGAACAGGGAGGCTCTCCCTTTGTCAATAACGTCAGTGGGCATTACACCTAGTTCCGCGGTGCGCGCCTGCACCTGGGCTTCCAACTCCGCCCGGCGGCGCACCGTGGAGGCAACAAGAGCCGTCAGCAGCGCCGTGAACAGCAAGCCTGCCAGGGCCGTATTCCGTCCTGCCCGCAGCGGGTAGGACGCCAGGAAGGCTGGCTGAGCATGAACGATCAAGGCGTATGATCGGCCGAAAGCGAAGAGGGGGAACACAGCGGAGAGGCCGCCATTTCCCGGGTGGACGGCTGCCCCGCCGGGTGTGCCCTCGTCCTGACGCGCGCTCTGACCGGGGGAAGAAGAAGCCAGGAAGCGGGGCGCTTGGCCGGCCTGCACCTGGTACAAGTCCACCACCGCGGGTGCATCGTCAGGCGAACCGGCCGAGAGGGCCGATCGCAGAAAGGAGTCCAGACGCACAACCGCCAGGGCAAAGCCGCGCAACGTCCGCGCCGGCGGCCCGCCGGAGAACACGGGCTGCAAGGCCAGCAATCCCGGTTCGGCAGCTCCTTCCTGCACCAACATGAGAGGATCGGTGGCCGTGGGTAGACCGGTCTCGAGGGCGGCTTCCAGCGCGACGCGGGACAGCGGATCCGAGACGAGGTCGTAGCCCAGCGCCGCTTCGTTGTCCTCGCGCGGCTCCGCATACCAGACCGGGTAGTACACCTCCCGGCCGGAGGCCGGCTTTCTTTGCCCATCGGCCCCCTTTTGCCAGATGGCAAAACCGGGCAGACCCTCGGCGCGGGCCTGCGCTTCCCGTTCCGCCTTCTGGGCGGCTGGCACGGGCAGAATCCATTCCAGCGCCTGCAGGTCGAGCCGCTGCACCATCGGCGCAGCAAAGGTGTGAAATTCGTCCCGCTCCACATATTGGGAGCCTTCGAACAAGCGCGTCAGGGCGTTCAGGTTGTCCTTCTGCAGAGTGTCGAACGCGTCCAAGACCAGGTTGACCTCCGCCTGGGCCAGGTGCTGGAAGGCTGTGCGCCGGGTGCGGGTTTCGGCCTCGTGAAAGGTGAGAGCCGCATTGACGGTCAGCACCAGGCCGAAGGCGGCCACGAGATAGACCTCGGCATAGCGCAGCCGCGCTTGTTTCTGCGCCGGCAGCCGTTCACGCCGCCACAAAGCGAAAATGCCGCCCAACAGGATCAGCGCCGGCAGCAGGGCGCCCAGCAGGGTAGTGAGTCGCGCCCGGGACAGGATGGCCTGCCAGTCGGTGGCCTCGATGTCCAGCCCGACGACCAGCAGCACCTCGCTGCTGCGCGGGTCGAGCACGGGCGCAAAGGCGGAGACGAACGTCCCGTATTCGTCGCTGTAGGGGCCTTGCACGAAAGCGCGGCCGGTCCGGAAGATGTCGCGGATCGTCTCCGGCGCCTGCTGGTACACCGTGCCCGGCAGTGAAGCCTGAGGATCGTCCGCAGCGTACGATCCGGGACCAAATACCAATTTGCCGTTCCGCAGCGATAGGGTGTAAAGGCCGCGGTAGCGGGTCATGGCTTGATAGCCCATCAGCGCCTGGCGCAGCCGGTGGAATTCGGGCAGCTCCTGATCGGCGGCGGTGAAGGAGAGGGCCTTGACCTGTTCGGGAGGGATCGCCTGCGCCAGGGCGCCGGCCTGCTCCAGCAGGCCGGCGCGCAATTCGCGGTCGGCGACGCCGGTACGCCACTCTATGGCCCAGTATCCCCCAACCAGAAACCCCAGGGCAAGCAGAGCAAAGACAGCCGCCCAAAGCCGGCGGGCCGGGCCAGCGGGCAAATCCCTGTCAGTCATTATTTACTTCCAATCTCCTTGACGACGAACCGCCCCGAGGTTAGTACAGACCTGGAGTTGCCCCGCTTCCATGGACGGTCGAGCGCTTTCCTCGTGAAGCCGGGGCCATGTGCCTACCTTCGTACTCTACGGGAGAGAGATAGTCAATGCCTGACCGCAACGGGCGCTGGCAGCCAAGACTGGTTGAGCGCGGTCGCATTGGCCATTCTGGGGCTTACCGCCTCTGGCGACCACCACATCGTCCGGGCGTGGAAGGGAATGGACCTGGGCTTGCTGGACGTGCCGTACCGGAGAGGGTGGATGGAAGACCCTCGGAGCAAGGCCAAGCCGGTGATCTCGACGCACGAAGGCGCTTGCTTGGCCCAGGGGCTGCTTCACCGGTACTTCGGGGACTGGCAGGCTGCTGAAGAACCCGGGATCACGCCCCGTTCGGCCCTGGCCAAGAGTCGAGATCCAGCGCTTGTCCGTCTCCGAGCGTGGCGGTCATTGTCTTGTCGACAGCCTGCGAACGCGGGTATCGGCGCCACGCCCCGCACGCGGCGGGCCGGGTCGCCGCCGGCCCGCCATCGCCCGTGCTGCCGCGGTCAGCAGGGTTTTTCCGCTCCTCGCCGGGTGTAGTACCACCAGTTGAGGCCGATGTTGACCAGGTAGAAGACCGCCGCCCCGTAGAAGAAAGCGTTCGGTGACCCCGTCCGCGCGATGGCCGTGCCGATGAGGATGCTGAAGAAGAACGGTCCGTAGGCGGCCACGGCTGCCGTCCAGCCGATGACTCCACCCGCCTGCCGCGGGGGAAAGCACAAGGGCATCTGCCGAAAGGTCGACGCGTTGCCCATGCCCGAGAAGAAGAAGAGGGCCAACATGAATCCCAGAAACCACGGGAATTGGTTGACCGACTGGGGGTTGGTGAAGAAAGTGACCCCGATCGCTCCCCCGAGCAGCCCGAGCCCGCTGACCAGCGTCAGGACGCCACCGCCCAGCCGGTCCGCCACCGGGCCGAAGGCCACCCGGGCCAGGGAGCCCACCAGGGGGCCCAGGAAGGCGTAGGCGAGGGGGTCGGGAGCGTTGGCAAAACCGCCGTAGACCTCCTTGATCATGAGCGGGAAGGCGCCGGCGAACCCGGAGAACGAGCCGAAGGTCATGATGTAGAGCGAAGTCATGAACCAGGTGTGCTTGTCTTTGAAGATGTCGGTCTGCTCGCGCACGTTTGCGCGCACAGGCACGCTGCGCAGGGCCAACCAGGCGACCACGCCGAGCGCCACGATGAAGGGTACGTAGATATAAGGGGCGTTCTGCAGCCAGAGGGGCTTGGTCGTCGCGCCCTTGGTGAAGGTCTGCGGCCCGCCCAGCGTGCCCAGCAGGGCGAAGCCGATGATCCAGGGCGTCACGAACTGGGTGAGGCTCACCCCCAGGTTGCCCACGCCCGCCTGGATGCCCAGGGCCGTCCCCTGCAGGCGCTTGGGGAAGAAGAGGCTGGTGCTGGGCATGAAGCTGCTGAAGTTGCCTCCGCCGGAGCCGGCCAGCAGTCCCAGGCCCATCAGGAGCCAGTAGGGTGTGCTCGTGTTCTGCACGGCCAGGGCCCAGCCGATGCAGGGCAGCAAGAGCAGGAGGGTGGAAGCGGTGACCACGTGCCGGGTCCCGTAGATGGGCACGAGGAAGGTGTGGATGATACGCAGTGTACCCCCGGCCAGACCGGGCATGGCCGCCAGCCAGAACAGCTGGGTGGTGCTGAGGTCGAACCCGATGTTGGGCAGGCGCACCACGATGGCACTCACCATGAACCAGGTAGCGAAGGAGAGCACCAGGCCGGCGGTGGTGATGATCAGCGTCCGCCAGGCGATGGCGGCGCCTTCCGCGGCCCAGAAGGCGTTGTCCTCCGGGGCCCAATGCTCGAGCCAGGTGCGGCTCCGGGGTGGGGCCAGGGCTACTCCCTCATTAATGTCGGTCATCTGCGTTCCTCCTCCTTCGTTCTCGGGTGGCGTGCATGGCCCCGGGCAGAGCGCACCGGGGTGCGCGGGTTCACCGGGGTGCGCGGGTTCACCGGGGTGCGCGGGTTCACCGGGTGGTCTCTTCCAGGCGCCTCGCGGTCCGGTCGGGTTGCCGGCTGTGCCGCAGGGTGAGGGCTACCCCCAGGGAGACAGCCGCCAGTCCTACCAGGATGACGAACCCCCGGGCGTAGCCGGTCTTGCCCTGGGCGTCCACGAACAGGCCCATGAGAGGGGGGATGGCGAACCCTCCGAAGGCGCCCAGACCTCCCACCCAGCCGGCGGCACCGCCCACGGCTTGGGGCACCTCCTGGGGCACCAGCTTGAAGACGGCCGCATTGTTCACGCCCATGCCCAGGGCCATGATCACCACCCCCGCCACCGAGAGTGCATACCCGGTGGACAGGGTCAGGAGCACGGCCCCGAGGGCGGTGGTGGCGAGGGCCAGGACCGCGGTCCGCTCCCCACCCAGACGGTCGGAGACCGATCCACCGGGCACGCGAATGATCGAGGTGAGCAGCGAGAAAAGGGCCGTGAGCGCCCCCGCCGCCACCGCGCCCGCTCCCAGGTAGGAGCGCCAGTAAGTGGGGAACCAGGCGGTGAGGGCGATGAAGCCGCCGAAGCTGGTGAAGTAGAGGACCACCAGAGCCCAGGTCTTCCACAGGCGGGCCGAGATGGCCAGACTCTGCCGGGGGCTGCCGGCCGGGAAGAGCTCTTGACCGAGCTTGCCCGCGGCGGTCCGGGCCTGCCCGGGGGCGAGACCTTTGTCGCGCAGCTGGAAGTACCAGGCGTTCCGACCGAACAGGTAGTACAGCCCGAGCCCCACCAGCAAGAAGGCCAGCCACACCATGTAGGAGGTCGCCAGGCCCCAGCCGCTCAGGGCCAGCGGCAGCAGTAGGGAGAAGATCCCGGGGGCGAGGTTCCCGACCCCGGCGTAGGTACCGAGGGCCCGGCCTTGGCGGATCTGCGGGAACCAGTACGATACCTGACTGATGCCCACCGAGAAGACGGCGATGCCGCAGCCGACGAGCACGCCCAGGGCCAGGAGCAGTGGGTAGAGGCCGGCGTCCAGCCGGCCGGGGTAAAGCAGGCGCACGACCAGGAAGAGGCCGGTCATACCCAGAGCGGAGAGCCCCAGCAAGATGAGGAACGGCTTCCGGCCGCCGGTCGTGTCCACCCAGGCCGAGAAGGGGATGCGCAGCAGCGAACCCGACAGAGAAGGGACGGCCACCAGCAGGCCCACCTCGGCGGGGCTGAGCTCCATCACTTCCTTGAAGCGGTGGGCCGTCGGACCGAAGAGGGCGACGGCGGCGAACCCCACGAAGAAGCCCAGAGTGGCGCCCAGCAAACCGGCGGTGGGGTTGCCGCGCAGCGGGGGCACGGCTGAGCGGGAAGGCTCGAGTCCTGCCGGAATGGATGCGTGGCTCGACATGATGCTTACCTCCTCGACGGATCGCCGGCGGATCAGCCCGCCCGGCGGCCGGGCACGCCCGGGCGGTCGCCTTCCGCGCGTCTCCAGATGACCAGTTGCCATGGCCGGGTGAGGTAGCCCAAGGGCAGGGTGACGATGTGCATGAGCCGCGAGAACGGCAG
>JAMDDA010000022.1 GCA_023488925.1 Actinomycetota bacterium | reverse complement strand
GCCTCAGAACTTCTCGCATCTTGCGCATAGACAGTCTCTCCGCCGGCATCCCTTCCTCCTCGTCGAAATCAAGAAAAGAAGGGTACCGGCCAATCCGGGACTACCTAGCGTCGATGGGCTCCTTGGTCTTCATTCCGACGGAATCCGGCCACCTATTCCGACGAGAGGCAAAAAAGTGGCCGCCTTCGGGTCGGAATGGGGGGCCGCTTTGCCTCGGAATGGGGGGCCGCCTTGGATTGGAATGGGTGGCCGGGTTGGCTCGGAATATGCGCGTGAAGAGATATAGGCGGCTTCTTCGGCTTGGTGCTCAAGGCTTCAGCCTGCTCACGCTGGTCAACCTCGTTCTCATCGAAATCTGGATGATCCGCACCAACGGCGCGCAGTGGATCAGCAATCTCCACTCGGTGACGAGCTTCACTCATACTCAGGGCACGGCAGTGGTGGGTCCGTCCACTCCAACCATGGAGCCGGAGGACTTCCTGCCCCTGGCCTGGATCATCGTGATCCTCGGTTTGGGTCTCGTGGGCGTGCGCGCGACATGGCGTTCGCGTCCCCTGGTGGTGCTGGCAGTTTGATTCGCCTCAGCCGTTATCGCGTTCCTCGGCTCCTGGAGCATTGGCCTCCTCTATGCCCCACCCGCGCTCCTCCTGCTGCTCGCCGCCCCGGCCCTGGCGCTCTCGGGGAAGGAATTAACCAAGAGGGTGAAGAGCCACGATCAGTAGCCGCTCATCTGCGCGCGGGCAACTCGTGTGGTTCGAGCAAGCAGCACTCGCGGGTCTCTCTGCCCGTCACAAGGGCACCGATCCTGGACGCGTGCTGTTCCAGCGGGGGAATCGCGTGCTGGTAGACGTCTAGAATGAGGGGCACCGTTGGATCGCCGCTCCGCAGAAAAAGGCCCGGCAAGACGCACCCCGAGCATCGTCCGGCCGACCATCCCCGGGCTCAGCAGCACCACGCTCAGCCGCGACTCAGGCGATTTTCTTGCCGGCTCCCGGCCCGGGCTTGAGGGAGTGGATCTCCTCGATATGCAGCAGCACCACGCCGTGAGGTGCACGCCCGACCGTCTTCAGCGACGTTTCCTTGGCCTGTTCGTACAGCGCGCCGCTGGTCTGAAGCTCGGCTCGGCACACGAACCGGTACCCGTCGAGTACCTCCCTGTTCACCACGGCGACCGCGACCTTCGAGCCGTCCATGATGTTCTGATAGGTGGCTCCACCGGTGCCTTCGGTGAAGATCAGCGTCGAGTCATCCAGCACTCTCGTGGACCTCTTCGGGGCTACATTGGGGAGGCCATCTTTGCTCGTCGTGCCGATAAAGCACTGCTGGCTACTGATCATGTCCTTCATGTCTTGAGTCAGCTCTGGCATGCCATCGCCTCCTTCGGCATTGGGGATTTCCGCGTATGGACCGCTTGCGTGCCGTGCACGCGAAGCTTTCCGTCTCTTGGCCCCCATTGTATCGTGCTCGCGTCTCATTAGGGGGGCTATCGGAGATGAGCGGGCCTCTTCCCTGAGGTCAGCCGCGTCGTAGCGAGGGCCAGAGGCCTCGGGAGCGGCCCGAAAAGGGAGCGCCCCGCTGCCGGAGGGCGTCTTGCCGAGATTTGGGGGGCGGTCTTGGGTCCATGGCTGCCCGGCGAGGATTCGAACCTCGACTAACTGATCCAGAGTCAGTCGTGCTGCCGTTACACCACCGGGCACCGATGGGGTGCGTGCGACCAAGTGTACCACCGCGGCCGGGATGTGGCCGCGATGGTGTCGGGCACGTGGGTGCCGTGGGCCCGTACGCGGGACGACGCAAACGGGCGCCCCGAGAGTCGCGGGTGCCGCGGACCGGCGGGTGCCCCGAGAGTCGCGGGTGCCGCGGACCGGCGGGTGCCGCAGGGTTGCCGGGGCTGCAGTCCGACGCGCTATCCTTGGCCCTGCTTCTTCTGGATCCTCGCCCAGGAGTCCTTCAGCGTGACGGTGCGGTTAAAGACGGGGGCGCCGGGACGCGAGTCATCCGGGTCGACGTAGAAGTAGCCGAGACGCTCGAATTGGTAGCGGTCCCCGGGCGCCGCCATCGCCAGCGACGGCTCGAGTTTGCAACCCCGGAGGATCTCGAGCGACCGCGGGTTGAGACTGCTGGTGAAGTCCTCACCTTCCGGCACGTCCTCCGGGTCCTCCACCTGGAACAGGGTGTCGTAGAGGCGTACCTCGGCGTCGACCGCGTGGGCTGCAGAAACCCAGTGGAGGGTGGCTTTGACCTTACGTCCGTCCGGCGTGTCGCCTCCCCGTGTGGCCGGGTCGTAGTGGGCCCGCACCTCGGTCACCTCGCCGGTCTCGGGATCTTTCACCACCTCAGTGCAGGTGATGAGGTAGGCGTAGCGCAGCCGCACTTCCTTCCCGGGGCTCAACCGGTAGTACTTAGGCGGCGGCACCTCGCGAAAGTCGTCCTGCTCGATGTAGATCACCCGGGAGAACGGCACCAAGCGGGTGCCCATCGCGGCGTCCTCGGGGTTGTTTACCGCCTCTATATCCTCTACCTGACCCTCGGGATAGTTCTCGATCACCACCCGGAGCGGTCGCAGGACCGCAAAGGCGCGCGGGGCGCGGCGGTTGAGATCCTCGCGCACGCAGTGCTCCAGCAGCTGCACCTGCACCATGTTCTCGCGCTTCCCCACTCTAATACGCTCGCAGAAGTCACGGATCGCCTCCGCCGGGTAGCCGCGCCGCCGCATACCCGCGATAGTGGGCATGCGCGGGTCGTCCCAGCCCTGCACGTGGCCCTCTTGAACGAGCCTGAGCAGCTTGCGCTTGCTCATGACCGTGTGGGTCATGTTGAGCCGCGCGAACTCGCGCTGGCGTGGGTGCGCGCGCGGAAGGTCGAGAGCCTCGAGGATCCACTCGTACAGCGGCCGGTGCACCTCGAACTCGAGCGTGCAGAGGCTGTGGGTGACGCCCTCGATGTAGTCGCTCAGACCGTGCGCGAAATCGTACATCGGGTATATGCACCACCGGTCCCCCGTGTGATGGTGCGGAGCGTGGCGGATACGGTACAGCACCGGGTCGCGTAGCCAGACGTTGGGGGAGCTCATGTCGATCTTGGCGCGCAGTGTGCGGGCGCCATCCGGGAACTCGCCGGCACGCATCCGCTCGAACAGGTCGAGGTTCTCGGCCACCGAGCGGTTCCTGTAAGCGCTCTCCTGTCCCGGGTGGTGGGGTGCCCCGCGCATGCGGTCTACCTCCTCGGGCGTGTGGTCGCACACATAGGCCTTGCCCTTGCGGATCAGCTCGAGCGCGTACTCGTAGAGCGGTTCGAAGTAGTCGGAGGCGTAGAACGGTTCCCACGCTCCGTCTCGGCCCTGCCCCGGCATCACCGGGGCCAGGTAGAAGTCCCTGCGCCCCTCGATGTCGCGTTCCTCCGGCGTCCGGCCGACCGGTTTCAAAGCCAGACAGTGGTCCGCCCAGCCGGCGATGAGCCACTTCACGTCCGCCATGATCGCGTCGACGTACTCGACGTCCTCTTTGGCGGGGTTCGTGTCGTCCATGCGTAGGTTGCACCGCCCGCCGAACTGCCGGGCGATGCCGAAGTTCAGGTAGATGGACTTGGCATGACCGATGTGGAGGTAGCCGTTGGGCTCCGGGGGGAAACGCGTCACGACCTCGGTGACACGTCCCTCGGCCAGATCTTGCTGGACCATCTCGCGCAGGAAGTCGTGGTGCTCCGGGGCCGGCCCGCCCTGATCCAGCGGTGTCTGCCGGTCGGCTCTCGGCGTCGTCGTCTGGTCCTGATTGACATTCGTGTCGGTCATGGCACTCCTGATGGGCCGCTCATTGCTGTTGGCCGCTCTTGCCGGCGGGCGGCGTCGCGGGCCGAAATTCTTTCTTCTCACAACCCCTGGGCTGGGTCAAGGTCTGCGGGCGTTCGTGGGTGGGCGTGGCGGTGACTTCGCGCTCGTTTCCCGCATGGGCCGCGGCGGCCGGCCATGCCGATTTCCACTTCTGCTGGTTCCTTGAATCCCTCGCCTTCAGCAAGGGGCTGTTGACGATAGTACATCTCCAAGTAGGCTGCTGGAAAAGGCCGTGACCGTCGCGTTCGGAGACCAAGAACACCTGCATCTTGTCTCTCGGCCGAGGCCGAAGGTGGCGTGACAGCTGGTTCTTCAGCAGTCTGCCGGAACTCCGTCGGGGGGAACGTAGTCGATCGGCTAGAAGAGCCCACGGTTGCTAAACCAGTCCACCCACTCAAGGCGCGCATGAAGCGTTCCACCGTGCAGCAGGTCACCCGGAAGCCCTCCCGCCGCAGCTGCCGCCAGACTTTGCGGGCGCCGTGGACCGGGAGGTGCTCTTCGGAGACGCGGATGATCTCCGGTGCGATCTTTTCGCCCGCGACTCCGTGGACGCGCACGCGGACTCGGCGACTGACCATATGATACAAATGGGTGGTCCATGCAGGCAGCCGACGGCGGCTGTACGCACGGGGGCAACCATCACTGCATCAGCGTTCGCCGCCGCGGCTGATGCGGGGGTCGTTGGGCGCCGTTCTGTGCGATGCGCGACGATCGGAAACTGGTGAGAAGGCGCAGCCTCTATCTGCTTACCGCACTTGCACTACTGGTGCTTGCGGCCGGCGGCGTACTTGTGCTCGCCCAGGGCGGAGCGGGGGGCGAACCCATCTCCTCAGTGGGCGGAGAGTACCTTACGGTCTCGGGCGTCGGCCCCGTGCCTTACTACCTGCAGAACGACCCTGCATGGGCCGCTGAGACCATCGGCGGCAGCGGGGAGACCATGGCGGCTGCAGGCTGCACGGTGACCTGTATCGCCATGGGAGTGTCCGCACTGGGGCATCCGATGGATCCCGGGGAGGTGTGCACCTACCTGAAGAGGGTCGACGGATTCACCGGTTCGGGGCAGGTCATCTGGAGCGCGGTCGGCAAGATCACCGCCGGACAAGTACGGATCGAGCTCCCAAGTCTGAGTTACGACGTCATCGACAGGGAGCTGTCTGAAGGACGTCCGGTCATCGCCAAGATCATGCTCACGGAGACCCTTCCCCATTGGGTCCTCATCGTAGGGAAGGAGGGACGGGAGTATCTGGCGATGGACCCGCTGAACCAGGGTAGGAGCCTCGTGCGGCTGTCGGAGAGGTCGGCCACCATCCACGCGGTCCGGGTGTTTCGCCGTGGGTGAACCAGTGTTCCTCCAGCCACCGAGCCGGCGCGCCCAGCAGAATCGCTCCGCCCTAAGGCTCCGCTTCCAACGCTAGCAGCGGGCTCATCTGAGAGCGCTGAGGGGCTGGATCTGTCTGTTCTGGGAGCTCCACTCTTGACCTGCGGTGGTGCAGGTGAACTTGGGCGGGCGCGTGTAGTATTAGCGCTGCAGCTGTGGCGCCGGTCGGGGATGGCTGCGGCAATCTGGATGCCGGGCACCGACCGTTGCGCTCTCCTTGGCGGTTGTCAGGACGTGACCCCAGACTCGAAGGAGGTCCTGTGAACGAAAACGCCATCAAGTTCAGGCTCATGAAGGCCGACGATTTCGACGCCGTGGTGGGGATCGACAGTAAGGTGCTGAAGGCTTCCCGCCCCGAGTACTATGAGATGAAGTTCGAGAAGCTCTTTAAATCCAACGATTATGTTCCGACCTCCATCGTGGCGGAAAACGAAGAAGGCGCCGTCGCGGGTTTTGTAATGGGAGAGCTTTACCTGGGGGAATATGGGATATTTCAAGAAGAGGCAACCTTGGATACTATAGGAGTTGATCCCGATTACCAGAACAAAGGAATTGGCGCTAAGTTGATCAGCGAATTCGTAGAGCATTTGAAGACGCTTGGTGTCCGCAAGATATATACTCTGGTTGACTGGAATGACTCAGCATTGATACATTTTTTTAGTGAGAACCAATTCAGCCCTTCCAAGACCATCAACCTGGAACGGAGTCTTTGACTTCCGGAGAAGCGCGGTGGCCGTTCGACCCTCGGCAAGAGACCGTGGGAGCGGAGGTGATGCCCCTGGTGGGGCCGCGACCTCCGCGGCGGGAGTGGCGTGCCGCGGCTCTCAGCCGCCGGGACCGGCCGCAGCAGGCTGTTGAAAAAGACCATGACCGCCACGTTCGGATACGAATGATCCCTGCATTTTGACTCTTGGCCGGGGCCGAACGTGGCGTGACCCGCGTTGTTCAACAGCCTTGTAGGGCCGGCGTCGAGTTCGCCGCTGAACTCCGTCCGTTGCGTCGCCTCCGCTTTTCCTCTGCCCGGCCGGGTTGCGTGTCTTGTAGCTCTTCAGTCTCGGCCGCACATGCCGATACGAGAACCGGAAGCATCGGTGTAAGATGACCGAGGTCGGCCGAGACCGGGCCGGAACCGGGAACGTGAGCGGAGGAGGGCGGGTGTCCGATCTGGATACGGTTGACGAGAACCCTCTCGACGGAGAGCTCGAAGTCGTGACCGTGGGTGTCATCGGCGCGGGCCGCCGCATGACGCCGCTTCTCAGTCGCATGCTCGAGTACGACTATGTGGACGTGCGCATGGTGGTCGACGTGAATCCGGCCGCGCCCGGAGTGCTCATCGCCCAGTCGTTGGGCGTGACTACTTCGCAGAAGGTGGAAGATCTCTTCGCCGTTCTCCCCGAGCTCGACTTCCTCTTTTGCGTCAACGACGATGCGGCGCTCAAAGACAGGGTGATCGCGGAGTTTCGCCGCACCAACAACCGCCGCACGCTTTTCATGAACGAGCTCGCCACCCGTTTCATCATGTCGATGGTCAAAGATTCGCGCGAGCTCATGCAGCTCGTGCCGCCACCGCCTGCCCGCCGCCCGGTCCCGGGGGAAGAAGAGTAGCAACCTGCTCGGAAAGCAGGTGACCGCCGGGTTCGAAGATGCGCCACCCGCGGGCTTCGGCGGCAAGGGCGGCCTGGTATTCTCGGCGCATGCTTTTTGTGTGCCCCACACCGATCGGCAACCTGGAGGATGTGACTCTGCGCGTCCTCGCGGTGCTCGGGCGGGCCGACGTGGTGGTGTGCGAGGACACCCGGCACACGCGCCGGCTCCTCGCGCGCCACGGCCTGTCCCCACCGCACCTGCTCAGCTTCCACGAACACAATGAGACCGCCCGCCTGGAAACCGTTCTCGACCTGCTGCGCGAGGGGAAGCGGGTGGCCCTGGTCTCCGACGCGGGTATGCCCGGCCTCTCCGATCCGGGGTTCACCCTGGTGCGGGCATGCGCCGCCGAGGGTCTGCCCGTGACCGTCCTGCCGGGGCCCAGCGCCATCTCCACCGCCCTGGTGGCCTCGGGCCTGCCCACCGACCGCTTCGTTTTCGTGGGTTTCCTGCCCCGGGGGGCGGCCAAAGCCGTGGCCGCGCTGGAAGGGGCCGGGCGGGTGGGGGGCTCGGTGGTGGCCTTCGAGTCTCCGCGACGCCTGCGGGCGACCCTGGCGGCCGTAGGGGAACGCTGGCCGAGCCGGCCCTTGGCCGTCTGCCGGGAACTCACCAAGCTGCACGAGCAGGTGTTGCGGGGTACGGCGGCGGAAGTGCTGGGCGCGCTGGCGGAGCCCGTGCGGGGCGAGATCGTGCTGGTGCTGGGGCCGGAGGAGGCGGGAGCGGAGGCTCCGGGCATTGCGGCGGAGGCGCCGGTGGGCGCAGCAGAGAACCTGGAGCGCGTTCTCGCCGGCCTTCTGCGGGGCGGCCTGGGCACCAAGGAGGCCGCCGCTCTCGTAGCGCGACTGACGGGCAGGCCGGTCCGCGAGGTTTACGCCGCCACGCTGGCGGCGAAACGCCATCTGTTAGAATAGCTCTGCTCCGCGTGCGGCGCTCGGCCCGCGCGGAGAGCCGTTCCCGCGAGACCCCAGGAGCCGACCAGCGTACATGGGCACCTTCTACGTCACCACGCCGATCTACTACGTCAACGACGTGCCGCACATAGGTCATGCCTACACCACCACCGCCGCCGACGTGGTGGCGCGATTCCACCGGCAGCTGGGCGACGACGTCTTCTTCCTCACCGGCACCGACGAGCACGGCAACAAGGTGGAGCAGGCGGCCGCCGCCCGCGGAGTCACTCCCCGCGAGCACGCCGACCAGATGGTGGGCAAGTTCAAGGAGGTGGCCCGGAAGGTCGACGCCACCAACGACTTCTTCATCCGCACCACCGACCCCGAGCACGAGGCCTTCGTCCAGCGGTTCGTGCAGCGCTGTCACGACAACGGCGACATCTTCGAGGGCACCTATAGCGGCCTCTACTGCCCCGCCTGCGAGGCCTACTACACCGAGGAGAACCTGGTCGACGGGCTCTGCCCCGACCACGGCATCCGGCCCACCTTCATGGAGGAGAAGAACTACTTCTTCCGCCTCTCGGCCTACCAGGAAAGGCTGATCCGGCATTACCGGGCGAACCCCGACTTCGTCAAGCCTCGCCACCGCTACAACGAGGCCCTCTCCTTCATCGAACAGGGGCTCGACGACATCTCCATCTCCCGGGCCACCCTCAGGTGGGGCATCCCTGTGCCTTGGGATCAGTCCCAGGTGATCTACGTATGGGTGGACGCCCTCATCAACTACCTGAGCGCCTTGCACTACGCTCCCGGCGAGAACCTCGTGGCGCGTTTCTGGCCGGCCACCTACCACATGATGGCCCAAGACATCCTCAAGTTCCACGGCATCATCTGGCCGGCGCTACTGCTCTCGGCGGGCTACGAGCTGCCCCGGCACCTCTTCATCCACGGCTACCTCAAGTTGGGCGGCGAGAAGATGTCGAAGACCCGGGGCAACGTCATGGATCCCTTCCCGCTGATCGAGCGATACGGGCCCGACCCCTTCCGGTTCTACTGCTTCCGCGAGGTGAACTTCGGCCAGGACGGCATGGTGGGGGAGGAGAGCTTCAAGGCCCGCTACAACTCCGAGCTGGCCAACGACCTCGGCAATCTGCTCAGCCGCACGGTCTCCATGGTCGACAAGTATCGCAACGGTGTGGTGCCCGCCCCCCCGGGCCGCCCGCCCGCCGAGTCACCCCTGGCCGCCGAGGCCGAGCAGGCGGCGGCGACGGCCCGCATCCGCCTGGAGGCCATGGATCTGAGCGGCGCCCTCGACGGCATTTGGGACCTCGTGCGGCGACTCAACCGTTACGTGGAGGAGCAGGCTCCCTGGAAGCAGGCCAAGGCTGGGGACGACGCCGCCCTCGACGCCACGCTCTACGACCTGGCCGAAGGGTTGCGGCTGCTCTCCGTGCTCTTGCACCCCTACATGCCCGGCACGGCCGTCCGCATCCGCGCGCGCCTCGGCCTGAGCGCCGACGCGGCCGCCTTGGCCTGGGAGGAGACGGCCTGGGGCCGGTTGCCGGCCGGCCTGCGCGTGGTGCAGGGCGGACCGCTGTTCCCGCGGATCGAGGAGTAGGAAGCCGCCCACCCCGGTGGGCGCGGCCGACATGACCTACATCGATGCCCACACCCACCTGGACCACTGCAGGGCCGACCCGGCCGCCCTGGTGGCGGCCGCCCGTGCGGCCGGGGTTGAGACCATCATCCAATCCGGTACCGACGCCGTCTCGTCGCACCGGGCCGTGGAGCTGGCCGAGCGCTTCCCCGAAGTGTGGGCCACGGTAGGTTTCCATCCCCACGACGCCAAAGAGCTCGACCCGGCCGGGCAGGCGGCTATCGAGGCGCTGGTAGCCCATCCCCGCGTGCTCGCCGTGGGCGAGGTGGGGCTCGACTACCACTACGACCACTCCCCCCGGGCGCGGCAGCGCGAGGTCTTCGCGTGGCACGTGGGGTTGGCGGCCCGGGCAGGGCTGCCCCTGGTGGTGCACACCCGGGAGGCCGACGACCACACCCTCGACCTTCTGGCCGAGCGGGCCGCGGGCCTCACCGTGGTGCTCCACTGTTTCTCCATGCCGGAGCGGCTGGAGAACGTCGTGGCCCGCGGGTACTATCTGAGCTTCGCAGGCAACGTCACCTTTCCCAAGGCCGCCGCCCTGCAGGCGGCGGCCCGCGCCGTGCCCGCCGAGCGATTGCTGCTGGAGACCGACGCACCCTACCTCACGCCCATGCCGCACCGCGGCCGGCCGAACACCCCGGCCCTGGTGGCCCACACCTACGCTTGGGTGGCCGGTCTGCGGGGCGTCACGGTCGGGGCGCTGGCCGCCCAGGTGCGCGAGAACGCCGTGCGGGCCTATTCCCGCCTGCGCCTGGAGTAGGCGGCCGTGGTTCCCGAGGAGGCGAAGGCAGGGTCGGGCCGCCCGCCTCGCCAGGTGTCGCTGGCCCGGCTGGCCGAGTTCGGCGTCACCCCCCGGCGCAGCCTGGGGCAGAACTTCCTGATCGACGACAACATCATCGGGGTGATCATCGACCGGCTGCAGGCCCGCCCGGGGGACGTCGCCCTCGAGGTGGGAGCCGGCCTGGGGGTGCTCACCCGCGCTCTGGCTATGGTCACAGCCCACGTGCACGCCTTCGAGATCGATCGGCGCCTGGAAGCGCCCCTGCGGGCCACCCTGGCCGAGCTGGATGCCCAAATGCCGGGGGCGGCCGGCGGCGTGAGCCTCTACTTTGCGGATGTTCTGGCCCACCCCCTGGAGGACCTGGTCCCTCCACCCACCGTGTGCGCCAGCAATCTGCCCTACGCTCCGGCGGCTCCGTTTCTGGGCGAGGCTTTGGAGCGCCTGCCCGGGGTGCGGCGCTACTGCGTCATGGTGCAGAAGGAGATCGCCGACCGCTTGGCCTCCCCGCCGGGCCGCAAGAGCTATGGCGGCCTGTCGGGCTGGGAGC
>JAMDDA010000189.1 GCA_023488925.1 Actinomycetota bacterium | reverse complement strand
ACCTACGATTCGGCCGCCAAAGCACCCGTCGCGATCTACAGCCGAGCGGGCGGGGTCGACGTCGAGGAAGCCGACACGATCACCAAGGCAACGTTCCCCCTGGTGCCTCCACTTTCCCCGTTCCGCTTCAAGGAGCTGCTGGCGGCCGCAGGCGTCAGAGGCAAGCTTCTCTCGCGGATGACCGATACGTTGGCGCGACTGGCCACCCTCTTCGCCGAGTACGACTGCACCCTGGCCGAAATCAACCCTCTGGCCGTGGCCAAGACCGGGGAGCTCCTGGCTCTCGATGCGCACATCGACCTGGATGAGGATGCTCTCTACAGGCACAGGGACCTGGTCTCAGCCTGGAGTCTCGATACTCGGAACGCCGACGAACGGGCTCGGTCGGAGTTCGAGCGCAGAGCAGCAGAGATCGATACAGCCGACCACCGCGGCGTAGCCGGAAGGATGGTGGCATTCGACGGAAACCTGGGGCTGCTCATCGGCGGAGGCGGGGCCAGTCTGACGGCTTTCGACGCCATCCGGCGACACGGCGGAACGCCGGCCAACTACTGCGAGATCGGGGGCAACCCTTCAGTCTGGAAGGTCAAGGAACTCACGAAGCTCATCATGAGCAAGCCCGGTGTGGAGCGGCTGGCAGTCATCATGAATGTGGTATCCAACACACGGGTCGACCTCGTGGCGCGAGGGGTGGTGAAGGCCATGCTTGAGCTGGGACTGGAGCCGGCGGAGAGAGTGGCCATCTTCAGGGTACCCGGGGCTTGGGAGGCTGACGGCTTCGCCATCCTTCGCAAGTACGGTGTGCCCTATGTGGATCGGACCGTATCCATCGACGAGGCAGCCCGTCGGGCTGTGACCGCTGAGGAGAGATGACGTGGCGATCCTGGTTGACAGCGACACAACCATTATCGTGCAGGGCATCACCGGACGCGAGGCGGCGTCGTTCACCAAGGACTCGCTCGACTACGGCGCCCGCATCCTCGGCGGAGTCACTCCGGGAAAGGGTGGTCAGGAGGTGTTCGGCCTGCCCGTGACCGACACTGTTCGCGAGCTCACCGAGCGTTTTCCTGTGGATGCGTCGGTGATCTCCGTTCCCCCTGCCTTCGTAAAGGACGCCGCGTTCGAAGCTATCGAAAACGGCATCCGCCTTCTGCTGATTGTAACGGAGCGCGTCCCGAGAAGGGATGTGATCGAGGTCATCGACCTCTGCCGTCTGCGCGGGGCCCGGTTGATCGGGCCGAACTCCTTGGGAGTGATCAGCCCGGGCAAGAGCCGTCTCGGCATGGTAGGCGGACCCGCCCAGGACGTCCGTAAGAGCTACACACCGGGGCCGGTGGGCATCATGAGTCGCTCGGGCGGGATGACGACGGAGATCGCCAATCTGCTGACCGTGGCGGGCCTGGGCCAGTCCACTTGCGTCTCCATTGGGGGAGATCCGATCGTCGGCACGCAGTTCGCGGACTTGGTGACCGACTTCGATGCAGACCCCGAGACCGAAGCGCTCGTCCTCTTCACCGAGCCCGGCGGGGGCATGGAGAAGGCCCTGGCCGACCGGTTGCGCGAGACCTCCACCCATCTGCCAATCTTCTGCTTCATCGCGGGCAAGTTCGTGGACGAAATGCGAGGGGTGCGCTTCGGACACGCCGCCACCCTGGTGCGCTCGGACGCGGATACCACGGAAGCGAAAGCCCGCACGCTCCGCGAGGCCGGAGTCACAGTGGTCGAGGAGCTCTCGAGGCTACCGGAGATGGTCCGGGAGGCCCTTTCGTGAGCAGGCAAGAGCGCAGCGGAGCGGGCAGTAACACGACCTCGCGTGGCGACCGGGAGGAGCCATGGCCATCTTCATCAGCGTAAGACTCGACGAACAGGCCTGTAGCCGCTACGACGGCTGCCGGGTCCTTCTCAGCACGTGTCCGGTCGACATCTTCAGGGAGGAGGAAGGCCGAGTTGTCATCGCGGAGGAGAATGTGGACGAATGTACCCTCTGCGGCCTCTGTTGGGAAGCCGTCCCAGAGGCGGTCGTAGTCGAGAAGCTCTACTGAGAAATCGAGGATGCTGGAGGCGCTCGGGATGGGTGATGCGAACCGAAGCTGGCTGTTCATTCCGGGGAGCAGCGAGAAGATGCTCGGCAAGGCCCCAGCCCTCGAGGCCGACGCCGTCATCCTCGACCTGGAGGACGCCGTCGCTCCTCACCTCAAGAGCGAGGCTCGCCGACTCTGCTCCGAGGCGGTCAGCGCAGGCGGCATCCGTGCTCAGGTCTTCGTGCGGATCAACCCGCTCGAGACAAGTATGGGCCGCGAGGACCTCTCCGCTCTGGTCCGCCCAGGTCTCACGGGGATCGTGTTGCCCAAGGCGGAGAACCGCGCCCAGATCGAGGCCCTTGATGCCGTCCTCCGGGAGGAGGAGAAGCGGGCCGGACTGGAGCCAGGCAGCATCGAGGTCGCACCGCTGGTCGAGACGCCCCGCGGCGTCCTGAACGCGGCATCTCTCGCCAGAGCTGCACGGGTATGCGCCCTCTGCCTGGGAGGCGAGGATCTCTCCCTTGCTCTGGGAGCACGTCGCACACCTGAGGGGCGGGAGCTGGATTTCGCCCGAGGCATGCTGGTGACCGCCGCGGCGGCGGCAGGCAAGCAGGCTGTCGACACCGTCTGGACCGACGTGCGGGACACCGACGGGTTGGCACGGGAATGCCGGCAGATGCGAGACCTCGGCTATACGGGCAAACTGGCCATCCACCCGGCGCAGATCGTCGCGATCCATGAGGCTTTTTCGCCAAAGCAAGAAGAAATCGCCCAAGCCCGCCGCGTCGTCGAGACCTTCGAAGCAGCGGGTTCGGGAGTCGTCTCACTGGACGGGAAGATGCTCGACGCTCCAGTTGTCGAGCGGGCGCGCAGGCTGGTCGCCCGAGCCGAGCGGGATGGCAGCAGCGCTCTGCAAGGCGGTCCGAGACCCTCCGGCTCGCAGCGCTAGGCTCTTTGAGTTTCCAAACCAACGGGGTAGGGAGTGATGAACAGACAAGCGGAGTCGAAGCACCCTGAGCGCGCTTTGGCGACGGCTGCAGCCGGGCTCCGATGGAGCGATCTGCCTGAGGACACTCGGGTCAGCGCGCGCCGACTGTTCCTTGATTGGCTGGCGTCTGCGCTGGCAGGATCCCGGGCCGCGCCGGCCGGATTGCTCGCCCGCGTCGCTGAAGAACAGGGCTGGATCGCCCACGACCATGAGGGAGCGAGCGCGCTTTCAGGGGAGGCGACCGTGATCCCCTTCTTCGCGGCAGCACGGCCCCTTGCGGCCGCGCTCCTCAACGCCTCAGCCAGCCACGTCGTGGAGATGGATGACCTGCACAACGCCTCCATCTATCACCCGGGAACTTGCGTTTTCCCAGCGGCGCTCGCCGTGGCCGAATCCATCGGGGCGGACGGACCGAGTTTCCTCACAGCTGCGGTCGCCGGATACGAGGTGTCGCTCCGGATAGGCGAGGCCCTTGGGCCCGAGCACTATATGTACTTCCACACGACGGGTACCGCGGGCACCTTTGGCGCGGCGGTCGCGGCCGGCCATCTCCTCGGTTTGGACCCACAGCGGATGCTCTGGGCACTGGGCAGCGCCGCCACGCAGGCTGCCGGTCTCTGGCAGTTTCTGGTCGAGGGGGCGATGAGCAAACAGCTGCACAGCGCCAAGGCCGCTTTCGATGGCGGTCTCTCCGCCTACCTGGCAGCACAGGGCTTCACCGGCCCGGAGAAAGGCATCACCGGCCCCAGGGGGCTCCTGGCGGCTACGACTGCTGAAGGAGCCGGCCCTAGCCACGCTGACGACGGCCTGCGGACTCGCCAACTCGAGAAACTGCTCACCGGCGTGGGGTCGGTGGCGACGGCGGAGGCCGGGGCGGGAACCGCCTTTGCGTTCGAGACGTTCAAGACACCGGAGGTCTCCATCAAGTATCACGCGTCGTGCAGGCATACCCACCCGGCAGTGGATGCTCTCCTCTTGCTCATGCGCACACATGGGCTCCGGGCGGACGACCTGGCCAGGATCACGGCGCACGTCTACTCAGGCGCGTACGACCGACTGAAAGACGTCACGCCGGTCGATCCATGGTCAGCCAAGTTCAGCATGCCGTTCTGTCTTGCTCAGGCAGCGCTCCGCGGACGCCTCGACCTCGACGCCTTCACCGCGACAGCCCTCCGAGATGCACGGATCGCCGATCTCATGGAACGGGTCAGCCTGGTAGTCGATCCATCACTGGACACCCTGTATCCGCGGTATTGGCCCTCGTGGGTGGAGGTCGATACCACAACCGGAGCTCACTTCGCACAACGGGTGGACACGCCGAAGGGAGACCCTGAGAACCCGCTCACGGACGAGGAGCTCGAGGAGAAGTTCCGCAGCTTGGCCTTGACCGTGCTTCCCGAGGACGTGGTCCTTCGTCTCTTGGCGGAGGTCTCTAATCTGGCGAACCTCGACGACGTCGGCCACCTACTGGGACCGCTACGGTCAGCCGGTGGCCCCGCTGAGTCTCTGAGCGAAGCTCCCCTCGCCACCGGAAGACGTGACTTGCTGCCGAGGTCGTGAAGATGCGCTCGCACGCACTCATCATCGTGGGAGGCGGCCTCGCCGGACTCAGGGCAGCCATTGGGGCGGCGGATCGCGGTGTGGACTGTGCAGTTGTGTCCCTTGTCCATCCCGTACGCTCCCATTCCGGTGCGGCCCAGGGAGGCATCAATGCCAGCCTGGGCAATCACCCGGATGCGGGCGACGACGATCCTCAGTCGCACGCCTTCGATACGGTCAAGGGCTCTGACTACCTGGGAGACCAGGACGCAATCCGCATCCTTTGCGAAGAGGCACCGGCCCGCATCTACGAGCTGGAGCATTGGGGCACCCCTTTCAGTCGCTTCTCGGATGGGAGGATCGCGCAGCGCCCGCTTGGAGGGGCGACCTATCCTCGGGCCTGTTACGCTGCCGACAAGACCGGTCATTACCTGCTGCACACTGTGTACGAGCGAGCTGTTTCCTTGGGGCTTCGCATATACGATGAGTACTCGGTGCAGGAGATTGTGGTCGACGAAGGGCGGTGCGTGGGTCTCGTCGCCTACGATCTCAAGGGCGGCACGATCGAAGGGTTCGCTGCCGAAGCCGTGATCCTCGCCACCGGGGGCTCGGGACGGTTGTACGGCCGGTCCACCAGCGCGCTCATCAACATCGGCGCGGGCGTCGCCATGGCCTACCGGGTTGGGGTACCCGTGAAGGATCCCGAGTTCGTACAGTTCCACCCCACGACCCTTTACGGAACCAACATCCTCATTTCCGAAGGGTGCCGCGGAGAGGGCGGGTACCTGCTGAACTCCGAGCAGGAGCGCTTTATGGAGAGGTACGCTCCACAGTTCATGGAGCTGGCACCGCGCGACCTCGTGGCCCGTTCGATCCAGCAAGAAATCAACGAGGGGCGAGGCATCGACGGCCAACCCTATGTGCACCTGGATCTCAGGCATTTGGGCATGAGTGTGATCCAGGACAGGCTGCCGGGGATCCGCGACCTCTGCATCCATTTCGCGGGCATCGATCCCGTGGAGCAGCCGATCCCGATCCAGCCGGGGCAGCACTACTCCATGGGCGGCATCGACGTCACGTGCGAGGGGGCCACCTGCATCGAAGGCCTGTTCGCCGTCGGCGAGGCAGCCTGTCTCTCCGTGCACGGAGCGAACCGTCTGGGGGGCAATTCGTTACTCGAGACGATCGTCTTCGGGGCCCGAGTGGGAGAATCTGCGGCCGCATTCGTGGGTAAGACGAAATCCGACGGAAATAGGATCGAGTCCGCCGTGGATAACGCGGTCCGGGCGTTCGAAGCGAAGCTCAAAGCCCTGATCGAGAATCCGGCGACAGAGAACCCCTACGCGATGCGGTCCCAGGTGACCGAGATCATGGACAGTCACGTGCAGGTCTTTCGCACTCGGGAAGGTCTGGAGGAAGCGGTTGCCCGGTTGCGCGAGCTGCGGGCTCGCTACGCGGGCGTGCGCCTCCGCAACGGGGGACGCGTCTTCAATCTGGATATGCTGCGGGTTCTAGAGCTCGACGTCATGATCGACCTGGCCCTGGCATCCGCAGTCGCGGCCCTGGCGCGCGAGGAGTCGAGGGGTGCTCATTTCCGGGCGGACTTCAAGGCTCGGGACGACGCGAACTGGCTGAAGCACACCCTCGCCTACCGAACGGAGGAGGGTCCGCGCATCGCGTACAAGCCTGTCGTCGTGGACCAGTTCCAGCCGCAGGAACGAAAGTACTGAGCCTGGGAAGCCTCAGGCCCTGGCGACGAAAACGCGACCTGGGTCCATAGACAAATCCCGACAGGGGGAACATGTCACTATCACGAGGGGGAGGGCACACGGAAGGGCGCACCCAGCTGCCCGTTATTCGCCTGCAGTCCGAGGTCGTCGGCAGTGGTCTGTGCGCGGCGTGCGGCACCTGCGTCGCGGTATGTCCGGATGGCTGCCTCGAGTTCGGCGTAGAGACGCCTGTTTATCGGGGGGGATGTACCGGCTGCTCGGCATGCGTGGAGTCCTGTCCCGGAAAGTACCTTCCCATGCCCGACCTGGAGCACCACACGTTTGGGAGGCACCGTGGCGACGAGCAAGACCTCGGTGTCTACCACTCGGCATACGTCGGATACGCCGTCGAGTCTGGTGTGCGCGAGACCGGTACATCCGGTGGTGTGGTCACCGCTCTCCTCGGTGCCCTGTTGGCTGAAGGATACGTCACGGCCGTACTCGCCACCACCTTCGACACGAACCTCCCCTATCGGCCCGTACCGGTACTTCTCCGCGACTGGCATTCGGTCCAGGCGGCGGCGCAATCCAAGTACGCGCTCACACCGCAGCTTACTGCCCTTCGCGACGCGCGACCCTCCGACCGCCTAGCAGTCGTGGGACTGCCCTGCCAGGTGGCCGGGTTGCGGAAGGCTTCTCTCGCCGGCCACCTCCGGCAAGAGATCGTTCTCTCGGTCGGCCTATTCTGCTTATCCAGCTTCCATCTTGACGCAACGAGGTTCATCGTCGAGCAGGTGATGGGCCTCTTTCTGGACGATGTGACCAGGTTGGAGTACCGTCACGGCCCCTTCCCGGGAAGCTTCTCTGTGAGCACCAGGGCGGGTGAACGCCACAGCATGCCCTACTCCGAGGCCAAGCAGTACCTGCGCATGTTCCGCCCATACCGATGCATCGTGTGCTTCGACTGGTCCGCGGAACTGGCGGATATCTCCGCCGGAGATCTCTGGTCCGATCCATCCCGCCACGGGTACACGAGTCTCCTGGTGCGCACGCCTGGGGGAGCTAAGGCCCTCGAGATCGCCGAACGACTCGAGGCTGTTCGCGTGGAACCGGTAGGGAGGGCACTGATCGTGCAGAACCCGGGTTTCTACTACAAGAAGCACGGCAACGCAGTCTTCATCCGTGACGCTCGCCGGTACGGGCTTCCGTGCCCTACATACCCCTGAAGCAATCCGAGCATAGAACCGGAATGAAAGGAGACTCGTGTACGACCTGCTTATCGTCAACGGAAGGGTGATCACGGGGCAGGGGAATCCCTGGTTCAAGGCCGATGTGGCCATACGTGGGGACAAGATTGTGCGGATCGGCCACCTCAGCGAGGCTGAGGCGAAGCATCACATCGACGCCGAGGGACGCGTCGTCTCTCCAGGGTTCATCGATGCCCACAGTCACTCCGACCTCTTCTTGATCAGCGAACCAACGGCCGAGGCCAAGGTTATGCAGGGGGTTACCACGGAGAACGTCGGCATGGACGGTATGTCCGTCGCTCCCATCAAAGCGGAGGACATAGAGGACTGGAGGACGCATCTCTCTGGCTTGGCGGGAGACCCTCCTATCGAATGGACATGGCGAAGCTTCGCCGACTATCTCGACGTACTCGACAGCCTGCCGACATCTGACAACGTTACTTCATACGCGGGGCTGGGCACGATCAGGCTGATGGTCATGGGCACAACAGCGCGTGCGGCTCGCCCGGAAGAGATCGAACAGATGAAGTTGCTGGCTGCCAGGGCCATGGAAGAGGGCGCCCGAGGGATCTCCTCCGGATTGATCTATCCCCCCAGCCAGTACCAGACCGTCGACGAGGTCGCTGAGATCGCCCGTGCTGTCACCTCCTTCGACGGCATCTACAACGTCCACATCCGCAGCGAAGGCCACGGCCTGCTGCAGTCGGTCGAGGAGGTCATCGAGATCGGGCGCCGATCGGGAATCCCTGTGGTCATCACTCACTTCAAGGCCATGGGGAAACGGAACTGGGGACTCTCCGAGAAAGCCCTGTCTCTTGTCGACAAGGCCCGCAACGAAGGCATCGACGTTACCATTGAGCAGTACCCCTACACAGCCGCCAGCACAATGTTCCACGCGGTCATTCCGCCCTGGTATCACGCACAAGGCCCCAAGGAGCTCGTGCGTGCGTTGAAAGAGGATCGGGATTCGATTAAGAAGGACATCGCAGAGCGGACCAACTGGGAGAACTGGGCCTCGAACAACGGATGGGATCACATCGTGATCTCGTCGGTGGAGTCGGAGGCCAACAAAGCCTTCGAGGGGAAGAGCGTCGCCGAGATAGCCCGAATCCGCGGTCTCTCCGACCCGACTGACGCGGCCCTCGACCTACTCGCGGAAGAGAACTTGGCGGTGGGGATGGTCGTGTTTTGCATGGACGAGGGCGACATCCGGCGGATCATGCGGCATCCGACTGTCAACTTCATCACAGATGGCCTGCTCGGAGGCAAGCCTCACCCCCGGGTCTACGGGACCTTCCCGCGAGTCCTGGGCCCCTACGTGCGGGACGAGGGCGTCCTGGGGCTGGAGCAGGCCGTGCGCAAGATCACCTCGCTTCCCGCAGAGAAGCTGCGGCTACGAAGGAAGGGAGTGCTCGCCGCGGGGTACGACGCGGACATCGTCGTGTTCGAGCCCACCACGATCTCCGATCGGGCAACCTTCGATGAACCGAGACAGTTCCCCGTGGGTGTGGACTGGGTCATCGTAAATGGTCAGGTGGTGGTCGACCAGGGTCAGCACACGGGAGCGCGGCCGGGAAGGACCGTCCGCACAAGATAAGGCCGGTCGCAGCGCAGGAAGGTCCCCTATGACTTCGTCAAACGGCCAACACCTCCGACATGAACCGGACGTTGTCGCGTAGCATGGCGAAAAAGACGTTCACGCGTCGTCTAGCCCGAAGTTACCCCGCCCGCCGCTCAGAAACCAGGCAGCGTGCAGGTGTTTGTGCGCTGTGAGCGGGCGGTGTTGTAGACAGTAAATATGTTGACTTTACGTACCTCTCTGTGCTGGTATTGTTTCATGGCCGGCAGGGGAGGAGCTATACATGTGGTGACGACCCGTCGTCAGTATAAGGACCGGGTCTACGAGACGCATCTGCCGCGCCGCTCCTACCGCGAGGAGGGCAAGGTCAAGAACGAGACGGTGGGGAACATCTCCCCCCTACCCCCGCCTGATCGATATCATCCGCCGCTCCTTGAAGGGCGAGACCTGCCTCGGAGAGGAGGAGGCCCTCCAGGTGGTGCAGACGCTCCCCTACGGGGACGCAGCTGCAGTCTTGGCCCAGGCCCGCACGTTGGGCTTCCCCGAGCTTCTGGGCCCGGCCGGCCGGGAACGTGACCTCGCGCTCGCCCTGATTGTGGCCCGGGTGCTCCGTCCCGCCTCGAAGCTGGCGAGCGGCCGCTATCTTGCGGACACAACCCTGGGCCAGGATCTGCGGGTACCGGCCGGAGACCCCGACGCCCTCTACGGGGCGCTTGATTGGCTCCGGGGGCGCCAAGAGAAGATTGAGGAGACGCTGGCCCGCCGTCATCTGGCCCAGGGCGGCCTCGTGCTCTTCGATCTCACCTCCTCCTACCTTGCGGGCACCAAGTGCCCCTTGGCCGCCCGCGGCTACTCCCGGGACGGGAGGCGGGGTTCACTGCAGATAACCTACGGGCTCATGACGACCATCGAGGGGTGTCCCGTCTCGGTGGAGGTCTTCCCCGGCAACTGCGCCGATCCGGCCGCCTTCAGCTCCGCTCTGGCCCGCGTGGGCGAGCGTTTCGGTCTGAGCCAGGTGGTGTTGGTGGGAGACCGGGGCATGATCACCTCCGCCCGCATCGAGGAAGGGAAGCGGAACCCGGAGCTCGCCTTCATCACCGCGCTTTGCGCTCCGGAGATTGGGGCGCTCGCCCACTCCGGTCACATCCAGCTCTCCCTCTTCGGTGAGGTGAACCTGGTGGAGATACGACACCCCACCCACCCCGAGGAGCGCCTCCTCATCTGCCGCAACCCCCATCTCGCCAAGGAGCGCGCCGGGCGCCGCGAGGACATGCTCCTCGCCACCGAAGCGGAGCTTGAGAAGGTGAGGGCGGCTGTGGAGGCCGGCCGCCTCAAGACGGAAGCCGCCATCGGCCTGCGCGCCGGGCGCGTAGTCAACCGCTGCCGGACGGCCAAGCACTTCAGCCTTCTTGATCCGGGAAGGCCACTTCGCTTTCGCCCGCCGGGAGGCGGAGATCCGGGCTGAGGCCGCCCTCGACGGCATCTACGTCCTGCGCGCGAACGTGCCGGAAGAGCACCTCCGGGCCGCCGAGGTCGTCTGCGCCTACAAACGCCTCTCCCGGGTGGAGGATGCCTTCCGCTCCCTGAAGAGCGTGGACCTCGAACTGCGGCCCATCTACCACCGTCTGGAGGAGCGGGTGCGCGCCCACGCCTTCGGCCACGTCCTGTCAAGTGAGCTCCTATGTTGTCAAGGTCATCTTGCTCGGCGTCTGCAGCGCCCTGTAGACCACGTCGGCCAGGTGACGCTTGAGACACCTGATGGCCTCG
>JAMDDA010000033.1 GCA_023488925.1 Actinomycetota bacterium | reverse complement strand
CAATGCCACGATTTATCGAGGGTAAAATAGCAGAAGTCCGGTGGGGCTCTGCGGTTGGGGCTCGGGAGCGGTCCGGCACCGATCCGACCGGTCCACCACCGATCCGACCCCGTCCGCCTCGGCCCGATTGCCGGTACGGCCGGTTCGACCCTGCGCCCCGGTCCGACCTACCCGCGGGCGGGAGCGTTCACGGCGGTCGCCGCCTCCGGCGGTGAGTCGTGTCACGACTGCCACGACAAGACCAACGGTCGGATGGCTCCGGCACCGGCGCCACGTCTCTTGGCGCAGACCTGCCGGCCGATGTCCGAACGGATACCACCTCCTTGGGTCGTGTCTGGACAGCCATCGGTGGTGCGGCGGCGTCCGGACTGAGCGTCGCCTACTGAGACCGCCCGGCGTTCCCGGTTCGCCGGGACCGACTGGGGGTCACGGGAGCCGCGGGGCGCAGAAGGCGGCGGCCGGCGGTGACGAAGCGGCGGAGTTCGGCGTCGGGTAGGGTGACGACCCAGCAGGGCCCGGCGACGGCGGGAGGGGGACGCACCTGCAGTCGAGACGCTCTGGACCGGATGAAGGCAGCACGACGACCGGCAGCAGGCGGGGATCGTCTGCGTGATCCCCAAGGACCTCGACGATGAGGGCGCTGAGAGTGAGCAGTCCTTCCGAATGGCCGGTTCTCATGCGGGGGTTATCGACAGACCGTGGACCCGACTTGAATGGGAGACCCGCCCTTGGCCCAATGAGGACGGGTCTCCAAAGGGGGAGGGCATGCCGCCCTTCCTGAAGGCCCCATGGTAGCGCACAAACGGCGGGTTGTATACTCCTTGTGCACAATTGGTTGACTTTGGCTCTCTTGTCGTTTGCCCGAGCCGCACAGGTCACTCAGGTGGTGTTCTTGCATTTGTCTCTCAAGGAAAGCCGCCGGGCGACCGAGACAAGAAGGAACGGCGCGGGCATAACAAGGAACGGCGCGGGCATAACAAGGGGCGGCGCGAGCACGTGCGCAGAGGGCGAGGTTGCGCGCCTTTGGACGCACGGTGGATGCATCGGGCGTCGGCACGCGCGCACGGGGCGAGGGCCAGCTGGGGGTGCAGCCGGTGAGCAGGCATGACGTAAACCAGCAGTACCGTCTCCTCTTCGAGACCATGCATTTCGGGTTCGCCCTGCACGAGATCGTCTGCGATGCGGAGGGCAGGCCCCAGGACTACCGTTTCCTGGAGGTCAACCGGGCCTTCGAGGAGCTCACCGGTCTCCGGCGGGAAGATGTGATCGGCCGTACCGCCAAAGAGGTGCTGCCCGGTCTGGAGTCGTCTTGGATCGAGCGCTACGGGAAGGTGGCTCTCACCGGCCTCTCGGACCGATTCGAGTCGTACTCCGCCGCGCTCGGACGGTTCTACGAGGTCACGGCTTACTGCCCGGAGCGGGGCCGGTTCGTGACGGTGTTCTCCGACGTCACGCCGCGCAAGGAGGCCGAGCGGGCCCTGCGGGCGAGCGAGGAACGCTACCGCCTCGTCGTGGAGCATTCGCCCGACGGGATCGCTGTCTACGTCGACGGCGAGATCGTCTTCGCCAACGCTGCGGCAGCGGCCATCTTGGGTTACGAGACGCCACTCGAGCTTCTCGGCCGGCGTGCCCTCGACCTCGTGCACCCGGACTGGCGTGAGGTCGTCATGGCCCGTATGCGCCGGATGGCCGAGACCGGCGAGCCGGCCCCTCTGCTCGAGGAGAAGCTCCTGCGGGCCGACGGACTCGCGGTGGAGGTCGAGGTGCAGGCCGTTCCCTTCGTGTACGAAGGCCGGCCGGCGGTCCAGGTCATCGTGCGGGATATCAGCGCCCGCAAGGAGGCCGAGCGGGCCTTGCGGGCGAGCGAGGAGCAGCTCCGCCAGAGTCAGAAGCTCGAGGCCGTCGGCCGCCTGGCCGGCGGGATCGCCCACGACTTCAACAACCTGCTCACCGCCGTCGGGGGCCATGCCGCGCTCATGCTCGCCGACGAGCGCCTCGATCCCGGGCTGCACCCGGAGGTCGAGGAGATCCTTGCGGGCGTGAACCGGGCGACCACCCTCACCCGACAGATTCTGGCTTTCTCCCGGCGACAGCCTTTGCGTCTCCGTGTCTTCGATCTGAACGAGGCCCTCTCGGCCATGGAGGGCCTCCTCCGCCGCACCCTGGGAGAGGATGTCAGCCTCGTCATCCGGTACGGAACGGGGCTCTGGCCGGTGGAGGCGGATCCGGGGCAGGTCGAACAGATTATCCTGAACCTCGCGGTCAACGCCCGTGACGCCATGCCCAACGGAGGTGCGCTCACCCTCGAAACGGCCAACGTGCAGCTCGACGAAGCCTACACCGGCACGCACCTCGAGGCGAGACCCGGTCCGTACGTGATGCTTGCCGTGACCGACACGGGGATGGGAATGACCCCGGAGGTTCGCGCCCGGGCCTTCGAGCCTTTCTTCACCACCAAAGAGGAGGGCAAAGGGACGGGGCTCGGTCTCTCCACCGTCTATGGGATCGTGAAGCAGAGCGGCGGCAGCATCTGGGTCTACAGCGAGCCGGGCCGCGGGACCACTTTCAAGATCTACCTGCCCAGGGTCGAGAAGGGCATCGATTGGTGTCCGGCGCGGCTCGAGCCGACGCTCGCCCCGGCACGGGGCGGCAGTGAAGCGATCCTGCTGGTCGAGGATGAACCCACCGTCCGTACGCTTGTGGAGCGCGTCCTGGCGGCGCAGGGCTACGCCGTCATCGCCGCCGCAAGCCCCGCCGAGGCGCTGGAGATCCTCGCCGCGGAACCAGGCCCGCTCGATCTGCTGCTCACCGACGTGGTGCTGCCCGGAATGAGCGGCTGGCAGTTCGCCCAGCTCCTGTTGGAGCGCTACCCTGGTCTGAAGGTGCTCTATACCTCGGGCTACACTGAGAACGCCATCGTACACGACGGTTTCTTGGACCTCGGAATCGAGTTCCTAGAGAAGCCCTTCACCCCCGATGTCCTGGCCCGCAGGGTGCGGGAGGTGTTGGACGCCTGAGCCTGCCCAGCTGCACCCCGCCCGTGAATCCACAAGGGGGCGGTCCGGCCCCGCCTGGCTGCGGCCCCGGTTCCAACCAAGGGCGTATTTCCGGCCGCCCTATACTCACTGTCGGTGGGGTGTTCAGCAACCCACATCGTCCCAGGAAAGAGGGCAGCTGTCTTCTATTTGCGGCTCGATTTTGGGCGGTTGACCGGTGGGTTGGGGCTAAGAAGCCGGCACTTGAACATTCCCAGATTGGGTCGTAAGCTTCCCAATATGGGAAGCAAGGAGCCACAGAATACCAGCCTCGCCGATGCGCTTTTCACCCGCGTGCAGCAGCGGGTGCTGGGTCTGCTCTTCGCGCAACCCGACCGGAGTTTCCTGGCGACGGAGTTGATTCGCCTGGCCGCTGTCGGCACCGGCGCCGTGCACCGCGAGCTGGCCAGGCTGGCCGGCAGTGGACTGGTCACGGTGACCCCGGTTGGGCGGCAAAGGCATTACCAGGCGAACCGGGCCTCTCCGGTTTTCACGGAACTCCATGGTCTGGTGCTGAAGACGGTGGGATTGGCGGAACCCTTGCGCCAGGCGCTGGCTCCGTTGGCCGAACGGATCGTGGCCGCATTTGTCTATGGCTCGGTCGCCAAAGGCGCCGATACCGCCGGGAGCGATATCGACCTCATGATCCTGAGCAATGAACTCTCCTACGCGGAGCTGTTTGCGGCGCTGGAAGGGGCAGAAGAGCGGATTGGCAGGCGAGTCAACCCAAGCCTTCTGACCGGGGAAGAATGGCGGAAGAAACGAGCCGAGAAAAGCCACTTTGTGAGCAAGATTTCCGTTCAGCCGAAGATCTTCATCCTGGGGTCGGAGAGTGACCTCGAGTGAACTTGAGAACCTGGGCCGGGTGGGCAAGCTGAAGCGCGAGGTCGCGACTCAGGCCGAGTTCGCCGGTCTAGTGCGTTCCGCACGGGCGCGGTTGAAAGATGCGCATGATCCCAGCTTGGCGCTCGAGAGCCGCTTCGACTTGGCGTACAACGCCTCCCATGCTTTGGCTTCGGCGGCTCTTCGCTGGCACGGGTTTCGGTCCGACAGCCGCTACATGGTCTTCCAAGCTCTTCCGCACACCGTCGGACTTGGTCCAGAGGTATGGCGCGTCCTGGACAAGTGTCATGGCCCCCGCAACATGTCCGAATACGAGGGTTATGCGGAGATCGACCGCCGACTCCTTGAAGACCTCATGACAGCTGCCGAGAGGCTGGAGACGGCGGTCTGCGCTCTTGGACCGATCCGACACCCGCAACCGAATGAAGTCCGGTCCCAGGGGCCAAGCTGAGGGCTCACCCCGCGGTCTGTCCGTACGCCACCATGCGTTCATGGTGACGATTGCCGAAGGTCCGGAGCCGCCCGGCCGCCCTGGGAACATCCGGCCCGGGAACGAACCGCCGTCTGGCCAAATCCTTAGCGTCCACAGGAGTAGCTCCCGTGGCCGCCTCTTGAGATGAGGTGACCGCTGTTCCATCCTCTTCGTTCCATCCTCGAGGGTGGGTTAGTTCCCTGGACCGAGGTGGACGCCGAGCACGGGGCCGCCGGGACGGCCTTCCTGCGTGATCTTCCTGCCCGCGGGCTCTCCGGCGTCCGCCTGGTCATCTACGCCGTGCGCACGGACCGAACCTGCACGGGTTGCGGAACTTTGCCCAGCTGCACCCCGCCCGGGAATCCACAAGGGGGCGGTCCGGCCCCGCCTGGCTGCGGCCCCGGTTCCAACCAAGGGCGTATTTCCGCCCGCCCATCCGCCCGGCTACGCTCGTGCTCCCGGCGGAGTGTCCGGGAGGGAGAGCGAGCAAGGAGGCGACACATGAACAGCGTGCATCTCATCGGCCGGCTGGCCACCGACGTCGACATCAGGGAAGTGACCGGAGGCTCCAAGGTCTGCAGCTTCATCCTGGCCGTCGATCGCAACGGGGATGACGCCAACTTGTGACATCTACCTACGCGGGTCGGCTGTCGGTCCGCTCCTATCGCCAGTAGACCTCGATCCGCCGCGCCTTTCTGCTGCGCAGGCGGCTCGGCTCCTCCACTGGGTACACCACGACTCGGTCGAGCACCAGGTCGTAGATGTCCCTCTGCGCTTGGACGCTCAGCGCTCGCCATTGGGCTCGGGTCATCTCTCCCAGGTCTTCCCAAGTCGCATCAATGATGTCGGCCTGGGCCAGGTCCTCCGTGCGCGCGATCGCGCGCTCCAGCGCCCGCTCCGCTTTCTCGAGGCGCTTCAGCTGGAGCTCCCGGGCCGCCCGGTACTCTCCCTCTAAGAGCTCTCCTGCGGCGTACATGGATGCCAAGCGGCCGAGGGCTTGCTCCACCTGGTCGACCGCCTCGCGCAGAGGCGCGATTGATGGCGCTGGCGGGCGGGTGCGGGGAGCGTGGGCGCGCTTGAGACGCTGGAAGAGCCGCTCCTCGACGTGAGATATGAGCTCATCTACTTTCACGGCTGGGCCACGATCACACAGACCTTGCCTGCGACCATGGCAGGTGTAATAGAGGACCGGCGGCTTCCTGTGGTATCGCGCGTACAGCCGGCTGCCGCAGGTTCCACAACGAACATGGCGGCCGGTTAGGGGCGTACGCGGCGGCCGCCCCTTCTGGGGCTTGTGTCGGCGGGCCTCTCGGATGGCGAGCGTCTGCTGGTAGATGTCGAGGGGCACGATGGCCTCGATATTCCCGCCGAAGACGAGCTTCCCGTCGACCTCCCGCGCCCCGACCTGAATCGGTCGGAAGAGGATCACCTCGACGGTTGCCCTCTGCCAGGTCTTGCCCTGCTGCGTCGGGACGCCGCGCTGGTTGAGGGCTCGCGCTATCCTCTGCGCCCCCCAGCCTTGGTGGTACTTCTCGTGTATCCAGAGCCGCACCTCCTGCTCCTGCGGCTCGGCTACCAGGCGTACTCCGTTTCCATCCTGCACGCGTTTGAACCCGTAGGGCGGTGGGCCCCCGGACCAGCGTCCCTCTCGGGCCAGCCGCCGGTGGGCGTCCCTGAGGCGGGCCCCAATTTTCACGCTCTCGTACTTCGCGAGCGCCGCGGAGATGGACCAGATCAACGCCGACTCCGGGCTCCCGTCGTTGGGGTTGCCTGGGGAATCGCAGTGGATGCCGGCCCGGGTGAGCGTCGCGAGGATGGCATGGAAGTCGGCCTCCTCCCGGGCCAAGCGGTCGATGCGATAAAAGAGGACAACGTCGCAGGCCCCGGCGAGGGCGTCGTCGAGGAGGCGATTGAGGCCTTCGCGGCGGCCCCGGTCCCACGAGCGTCCGGAGAGGTCGAGGTCCTCGTACACGGCTATGACGGTCCAGCCCTTCTGCTCGGCGAAGCGGGTGATCTCATCTCGCTGGATCTCGGGCGAGATCATGTCATCGCGCGACTTTGAGACTCTGACGTAGCCGAAGGCCCGCCGTCCTCTGTCCGAACCTGCCGTCATCATGCTCTGTAGCTCCAGGTCCGAGGGCCCCACGTCCCGCCAGGGCAGGCCACGCGGGACGGTGGTGGTGCTAGTTGTTGTCGGTTAGTGCTAGTCGTCGTAGTGGTCGGTCCCTCAGGACTTGTAATCGATCATCTGTGCCCTAACCCCTCCTGCGTGAACCCGGACCACCTGGAGCCAGTGACGACCGCCGAGAACAATAGACGTTCGTGGGCGAGAAGGATACGGTAGGCGACCGCGCATGGCCCTATCCTACCGGAGACGGCGGATAAGACCGCGGGTTCGCGCGGTCCTTGCAGCGGAGGGTCGGCTCGTTCCCGCGCGGTAAGCTACTTGAGCAGCCGCCCGAGCGCCCTCCCCGTGATCTTGCCGGCGACCCGGCGACCAACCCGACGCCCGATCCGCCCCTTCTGCACGGCGCTCACGTCGCCGAGGAGGCGCGCGAGCAGGTAGAGGATCCCGCGTGTGCCCTCGATGCTCAGATGCTCATCTCCCCCTAGTAGCTCTGGCTCAGCACTATGTGCCCTTGTGGGTCGAGCACCTTGACCGTGTCCCCGCCGCCATCGCCTCCCGCACCAGCCTCTCCGCCTTCATCTGCCGATACTCGAGGAAGTACTCCGGCTTCACTCGCAGGGCGGCGGCGAACTTCTCGACGGTGCGGATGGAGCGGGAGTTGATTTCCCTCCCGCGCCGACCGGACAAGTACAGGCTTACAGTCGCCGCGGAAACGTCCGCTATCCCGGAGAGCTCGATCCCATCGGTGATGCCGCGCTCATTCATGAGCGTGCGCAGGGCTTGCGGTAGTGGTTCCATCGTTCGCTCGTGCATTCCGGCCACAAAGCTAATGCACGGATGCAAACCATAATTGACATCGGTGCAACACCCCGCTATATTCGAGCCGCGCCGGCCACGCAAGAAGGGAGGCGCCGTGATTCCTGCCGAAGACCGCGAGAACTGTGAACGGCCACCCATCAGCCTCTCGCCATTCCGCTCCCTCGACCCTCCCCTGCTGACCCCCGGCGACGTCTGGTGCGCGAAGTGCGGTAGCACCGGCCGGCCCCGAGTGCGCTACTGCGCGGGCGGCGAGCGCTGCCGTCTGGGCGTCTCCGGCGAGCACCTGCATCTCATCTGTCCCGACTGCCGGCACGTCGAGCTCACGGAGACCTACGAGGCCTCGTGCTAGCTCACGCATCGCCGGGACCGTCGTCCGCGGTGTCATCGGTGGCCGGGGTCTGGAACCTGTGGAGCTCGATGGCCTCGCCGGGGGAGCTTGCCGGGAGCTTCGGCCCAGGGCTACCCTCCAGCCAGATCTGGCTGGGGTTCGAGCAATTCAAGCCGCGGGCGATCAGGTCGTTCTGCTTCCACCGGCGAGCCACAGGAAACCTGATGATCTTGGCGACCCGTTCCTTCACGCTACCTTCTTCCCTCTATCCGCCCGACCGGCCGCCTTCCTCGCATTACGCATAATCACGACCCCGACAGAAGAGCTGCGGCGCACATGAAATTCAGGACCGCCAGGAACAGGCCGAGCACGATGAGGAACAGAAAGGCGCCGAACGCCATGTAGAAGCCCTGCGCCACCGGGCCCTTGGGCTGGGCGACCACGGGCTTCTGGAGACATACTTCGGGCTTCAGCGGTGCCCCGCAGTTCGCGCACATAATGGCCTGGGAGCTCACGGCCGCGCCGCAGTGCTCGCAAACCCGCCCGCCGGAATGGCGTGCTCCCAAGAGAGGCTTGAGGCTCCGCCGCTTTGGGGCGGGGGCTGCCTGCAAGGGCAGGGCAGTCGCCCCGCAGGCTGGACAGTGATTGTTCGCGTCGACCGATTCTCCGCATCGCGGGCATGCCGGCATCAGCCACCTCCCCTTCTACTCGCTCCACATGTCCGCCGCCCTGAGCGGACGCCTCCCGCGCTTGTTGCGAACATCTGTTCGCCCCTAGCGGCCAGACACAACCGTCCTGGCATTATGCGTAATTGCAGGATATTTGCATGTAGAGAGGCCTTGTTTTCCGTCCGGGGATTGGCGTAGGCTACGAACAAGTGTTCGGTAGGCCGCGAGGGGGAGGGCAGGATGACCGGTAGAGAGGCAGTCGAGCGGGCGGCGAAGGTGCTGCAGGAGGTGGACGAGGAGGACCGATACCACCGCTGGGCGGTGCTTGAGGCGCGCCGGCTCACGGTGTTCCTCCGGCGCTCCGCGCTTCCCGGGCCTCCCTCTCCAGACGGAGCTCCTCGAGAAGGGTCTCCAGGGTCTCTAGGCTGAGGAGGCCCTCGCGCATGGCCTTCTCGACCTGGTGCCGGGCTTCGTAGATCCGCACCTCGAGGAAATAGGAGGGGTCCTTCCCGACGGCCCTGGCCAGCTGGGTGATCGTCTCTATGGTGCGAGGATTGAGCTGGCGGCCGCGACGTTTCCGCAGGTATCTATTCACCGTGCTCTGGTTGAGCTCGGTCCGGCCGGCGAGGTCGGTCTCGGTCAGACCCTGCTCATCCATCAATCGGCGCAGGGCTATGTCGATGGTTTCCATGGTCTGATCGCCCATTGCGCCCACTCTATGCTGGCGGTGGCAATGGTGCTTGCCAACGCTGGCATAGCGTGCTATTATGCCAGCGTTGGCATAGCTCGTACAGACGAGGACGGTCAGGTGAAACTGCTCTTGGCGGAACAGATCGAGGCGTTCAACGCGACCCGACGGCACCCCGGTGAAGGGCCGATGACGCAGAGGCGACTCGCCGAAATAGTGGGCCTCACGGAGGCTCGAGTAAGCGATCACGCGACCGGGAAGCGCTGGCCGCGCGGCGACACTCTCATTCTTTATGCCCGAGCACTTCGGTGCACTGTCGAGGACCTGGTCGTCGCCGGCCGAGAAATGCCAGAGGTGGCATAGCCCAATGGCCGACAGCGTATCCAAAGCCTGTAGCGTCCCCACCGACCACATCCTGGTCGACGGCGTTGCCTACCCCGTCCTCTCCGAGGAGATCGCCGGCCGCATCCGCCGGATCATCGAGGAGGACCTCGAGGCTCACCCCGAGGCGCGGCAGATCTGGGTCGCCGAGGCCGAGCGTACCCAGTGTGAGCGAAAGCGGGGTGCCGCGTGAGCGGCCACGACTCGCTCATCGCCGCACTCCGCGCCCTCGGGGACGTCCCCGTCCCCACTCCCTCTCTCCTGCACACCCTGCTCCACGCTCTGCGGGCTGAGGCGGTAGAGGCCCGGCGCTCCGGCGCGAACATCGCCGCTCAAGGTCGGCCCGCCACGCCGGCCGCCGCGACACTCCTTCCCCGCACCTCCCCCGCCCCGGCTGCAGCCGGGGCGGGGGCGCCCTCTCCCGACTCGATCCTCCTGGAGGTGTGACCGTGAACTTCCCCCACTCCCGTCTCTACCCCAGCCGGCCCCCGGTACCCCTGCTCTGTGTGCGGCCGTCCTCACCTGGCCGCGACCACTGTGATGCTGCACGAGCTCGACCCGGCATCCGAGGTCGAGGGCGAGGAGGAGAAATGATCCGGATCTGGCCCTCGCTCTCCCAGGGGCGGGCGATGACACTGGGCGCACTCTCCGACCTCTACGAGGCGCGCGGCGTCGACCTGTACTGGCGGGCGGAGCAGTCGCTCCGGCTGTCCCGCATGCGCCGAGCACAGCCCCGGCCTCTGCCCTTCTGGCCGGTCCTGGTGATCGTGGTGGCGCTGCTCATCGCGGCATTGTGGGGGCCGGAGGCGCTGTGAGCCTGACGCCAGCATCTGGTGTCTGCCGTCGCTGCGGCGAGGAAGCCGGCCCCATGGCCCGTTCCGCCCCGGCGGCCGCCGAGACGATCGAGAGAGGAGGTGATCAACAGATGACGAGACCGAGAGGGCCGCTGCCGATGGCCGTCCGCCAGCTGGACGACTGCTTGGGCGATGCGGCCCGGGGAGCCGAAACCCAGCTCGCCAATACCCGCGGCATGCTGGGCGCGCTTCACCGCATCTTCGCCGACGGGAAGATCGACCCGGACGACCGGCCGGACGTCCTCTATCTCCGCCGGCACGTGCGCCTGGAGCACCGGCTAAACGAGGAGCAGCTCAGCCTCGCCGGGCACGCCCAGGCCTACTGCAATCGAGTCGTCGACGTAGTGCAGGAGCTGCGCGGCCGCCTACAACGCCGGAAGGCCTCCGCAGAGGCCTCCCAACATCCAGTTACATCGTAGCAGGGAGGAGTAGCAGATGTCTACAGCAGCCAAGCAGAAAGACCCCCCCGGCCAGGCGCTCGAGCGCGTCCGGCCGCAGGAGCGGGCACTCATCCAAGTGGCCTCGGAGCTCGGCATCGTGCGCTACGCCGAGGGCGGGGGCATGCTCATCGACCTCACGAGTCCCGAGCTTCATGCCCAGTACAACGTGCTCGCACCGGCGGCGACCATCGCCAAGGGCGACCCGAATTTCAC
>JAMDDA010000211.1 GCA_023488925.1 Actinomycetota bacterium | reverse complement strand
TCTGCCCCCGCAGACATGGGCCGACCGATGGGCTCGAAGAGCCGCACCAGGTCGACCACGTCAAGCCCCCGCAGGGGAGGGCCGGCCCGAGACCGGCATGTGCGCCGCCTCGAAGAGCGCGCCAGGCCCCCGTAGGCACTGGCCGCGGTAGACGGTGCCGTCCCGGTTCCCACCGTGGTCAGGCCTCCCACCGTGCGCCGGCTCCCACCGTGCCCCGGCTCCCACCGTGGTCAGGCTCCCACCGTGCGCCGGATCGTGCGCCGGCTCCCACCGTGTGCTAGGCTCATGGTGGTACGGCGGCTCGGTGCCGTTCGCCGATACTGCACCCGACACAGCGGAGCCACCCGACACGACGGAGCGGGAACGCCATGGCACTCACCAACAGGCAGCGCATGCTCCTTCACCTGATCGTGCGCCGCTACGACCGCGAGAGCAGGCTGACCTATCTCGACCCCGTGCTCCTGGAGGAGGAGATGGGAGCGCCCTTGCCCGAGCTTGCCGCCGACATCGACGCCCTCGAGGAAGCGGGCTACGTGGAGCGTCCGCCCGCCGCCCCGGACACAGCCGGGAGCGACTCCTGGGTTCTCGCTCCCACCGACAGGGGCGTGCTGTCGGCGATGGGGCTCGAATAGGCGGCGAAAGCAGGTTGGCGATGGGGCTCGAATAGGCGGCGAAAGCAGGTATGTGACCGCGCGCCCGCACAGGTGGCGCCCGGCTTACCGCAGACCGAGCAGCTTGTGGATCTGCAGGGACAGCCGCCACCGCGGGTGAGCGAGCACCAGGGCGACCGCCCTCTCCGTGGAGACGGGTGCCGCTCCGGCTTCGGGTTGCAGGCTGATCTGCGCCTCCGGGTGAGCCGCAGCCAGAGCCTCCACCGTCTCCGGCCGGAGGCCGGCATCGACCACCACCTTGATCTCGTCGATCCGCCGCAATCCCGGGGCAAGCGCGAACGCCGGCGGCTTCGGGCTCACGGTGATCCAATCGGGCGTCTCGCCGGGGGGCAGAGGGAGCGTGCCGTTCGTCTCCAGGTGCACTTGCACGTCGCGGGCGTGCAGCAGAGCCACGAGCTCGGCCAAACCATTTGCCTGGAGGAGAGGCTCTCCCCCGGTAACACAGACCCGAGGCAGGTGGACACGGGCCGCCACCTCCGCCGGCGTCAGCTCCTCCCCCGCCCCGGCGTCCCAACTCCGCTTCGTGTCGCACCAGCGGACGCACTCGAGACCGGCTGCGGCCGCGTTGCAGCCCGCCAGCCGGACGAACGTCATCGGCGTGCCCGCCCAGACCCCCTCACCCTGCAGCGATGCGAAGATCTCCAGAACCCGCACGGAGCGCCTCAGGCCGTGACCTCGGCGTAGCTGGTAGGCGTTTCCCACAAGCGTACCCGCACCACCGGCAGGCCGCTGTCGCGCAGCCGGGCGAACATCCAGGCGGCCAGCGCCTCGGCCGTGGGCACAAGGTCGACCACATCGTTGAGATACCGGTGGTCGAGAGGCTCCACCACGAGGGCCGCCACGCGCTCCTCGAGCTCGCCGAAGTCCATG
The DNA here is from genome assembly GCA_023488925.1 of Actinomycetota bacterium. GTDB lineage: Bacteria > Actinomycetota > Thermoleophilia > RBG-16-64-13 > RBG-16-64-13 > JAMDDA01. The sequence goes on along the minus strand of JAMDDA010000211.1, from coordinate 9,554 downwards.
ACCATGGCGCGGGACGGACCGGCCTCCCGCACCGGGCCCTCCACCGTGACCTCCACCGAGTAGGTGTGGCCGTGGACGTTGCGGCACTTGCCCGGGTGATCGGGCAGGCTGTGGGCCGCATCGAAGGAGAGGATCTTGGTCACGGTAGTCCTCATGGCAGAGAAACAGCCGGCGGAGCCCTCACGCGCTCCGGGGGACGTACGGAATGGGGTCCGGGACCCCCACTGCGGCGAAAGCCGCCAGGCGAGCCTGGCAGGTGTCGCACACCCCGCAGGCAGGTCGCCACCCCTGGTAGCAAGAGTGGGTGAGATCATACGGAACGTCGTGCTGCAGCCCCCAGCGCAAGACATCGGCTTTGGCCCACTCGACGAACGGAGCCCGCACGCGCAGTCCGTGCTGCGTACCCAGGCGTACCGCTTCGTCGGCAGCGGCGACAAACTCGGAACGGCAGTCGGGATAGCCGGTATAGTCGTCATGGTGGACTCCGAACCACAGCGTGGCCGGGCCTTCCGCGTCGGCCAGGGAGGCCAGGCGAGCCAGAAACAGCAGGTTGCGGGCCGGCACGTAGGAGGGGGCGACACCGGCGGCGGCGGACAGATCGCGCCCCTCGGGCAAGGGCCGGTCGGGGTCGGTGAGAGCGGAGCCACGGATGGGCTCGAGCTCCTGAACCTGGTGGGCGATCCCATAGCGGGCGGCCACCGCGCGGGCGGCTTCGAGCTCCACGGCGTGCTTCTGGCCGTAGAGAAAGCTCACGGCCGTCACCGCGGAGCCGGGGTGGTGGTGGAGTACCCAGGCGGCCAGGGTGGCCGAATCGAGACCCCCGCTCAGAAGCAGGAAATGACGCCCCACCGAGTCGTCTGCCGCCCGGCCGGCGCTGTCGGAGAGAGATCGAGGCGTGCCGCTCACCGGAGTCCCCACCCGCTCAGGACCGGGTGCCGTGCTCAGCCACGACCACCGTCTTGATGTTGCCCCGCACGTTGAAATCGCCGACGACCCGCATCCAGTGGGGGTCGAGCAGAGCCACCAGATCGTCGAGGATGGCGTTGGTGGCGGCTTCGTGCGAGATGGCCACGTTCCGGTAGCCGTTGATGTACAGCTTCAGGGATTTCAACTCGACGATGAGATCCCGCGGCTGGTAGCGGATCTTGATGGTGGCGAAATCGGGAAATCCGGACTGCGGGCACACGCAGGTGAACTCGGGCAGGTCCATGCGCACCGTGTACCGACGGTGGGGAGAAGGGTTGGGCCAAGCGGTCAGCTTGTTCTGTTCGATGGCCAGAGTGCCGTACTTCTTCTCGTCTGCCACGGGATGGTCCTTCTTGGTCCGCGGGATGGTCGCACGGGGCTGGTCCGCCCTGGGAAAGGGTACCACGACCCGCCTTCGGAAAAAGGTGCGGCCCCGCGGGCTGCAAAGCCCGCGGGGCCGCCGTAGACCGGGTCGTAACGACTAAGCGCGGGAAACGTTGGCGGCCTGCAGGCCCTTGGGACCCTGGACCACTTCGAAATTCACACTCTCGCCTTCGGTCAGCGTACGGAAGCCTTCACCAGTGATCGCAGAGAAGTGTACGAAGACATCTTCGCCCTGCTCACGCTCGATGAAGCCGTAGCCCTTGCTGTCGTTGAACCACTTGACCCTGCCGGTTTCCACGTATGGAACCTCCTACTTCTTGTTCACCCGGCCCAGCCGGGCAGGCGGCCTCGCCGCCGGTGTTTCGCTCGGAAGTCCTGACACACGGGAAAACGGCGATGCGGTCCCCAGCTACTTCAAGAACTCCGACTGACAAGGCAAGAGTGTCCCACGGAAGCGGTGTCCAGTCAAGCACATCCGCTTTGCGGGAACCCCCGGGGCGGCGCGCGGCGCGTTGCCAGGTTGTTGGAAAAGACTCCGACCGCCACGCCCGGGGGGCGAAGAACCCCTGCACGTCCGCTCTCGACCGCGGCCGGACGGGGCGTGACACTGCGTCCCGCTTTCGGCAGGCCGCCGATGGCTCTCGGCCCCGGGCGGACGGGGCGTGACACCCGGTTCTTCCCCAAGCCGCTAGAACGTGAGCTGGCCCCCATCGACCAGGAGGGAGGCCCCGGTGATGAACGAGGCTTCGTCGGACGCCAGGAAACAGACAGCGGCCGCCACCTCTTCCGGCCGGCCGAAGCGGCCCAGGGGGATTTTCCGGAGATAGGAGCGGCGAAAGTCCTCGCTGGCGGACAGCCCCGCGGTGAGCGGCGTCTCGATCCATCCCGGGCAGACGGCGTTGACCCGTATCCCGCGGGGCGCCAGTTCCAGGGCCATGGACTTGGTCAGAGTGATCACCGCCCCCTTCGAGGAGTTGTAGGCCGACTCGGGCAGGATCTCGTCGGCCGCCAGACCGTTGGTGGAGGCGATGTTGACGATGGCACCCGTGGTCCTGCCGGCGATCATGGCCCGAGCAGCCTCCTGACCGAACAGATAGGTGCCCACCACGTTGACCTCCAGGACTTCGTGGAGCTGCCCCGCCTCGGTCTCCAAGAAAGGCCTGCGTAGGGAGATACCGGCGGAGGCCACACCCACATCCAGCCGGCCGAAGCGGGCGAGGGTGTCGCCGACCACCCGCCGCATTTCTTCCGGCGAGGTCACGTCCGCCGCGGCCACCAAGGCTTCCTCTCCCCCAGTCTCGTCGATGAGCGACCGCACCTCTTCGAGCGGAGCGGGGCGCCGGCCCACGAGAACCACTCGGGCGCCTTCCCCGGCCAGGCGCAGACTGATGGCCCGCCCGATACCCGTGCCCGCGCCCGTCACGACCGCCACTTTCTCCCGGAACCGCATCCGCTCCCTCCCGTCTCCACTCTCCGGCACCGCGGGAAACGACCGCGGCGGCCCCAAAGCATACCGAGCGCGTTCCCGGCAGGCAAACACGCGCTGGGATACTGCAGGCGCCGCCAGCGCTCGGGTACTTCGGCCGCCGCCCGCGGCTGCGCTTGCCCGCCGGGAGTGGCGCTGGTAGGCTTCGGTCGAGGCGGCTTTTCACACACCAACCACATGCGGAGCCACAGGACGAGAGAGCGCCGTTGAGGGTGGGTTTCAGAGGGATCGCGATGACCGGACGGCCGGGGCGGGACGCGTGCGTACCCGCCCGGCCCGCCGTCGCCGCCCTGGTCGCCTCTGCAATACCCGCCGTCACGGGCGCTTTCGCCCTGCTCGCGCCGGCATCCGCGCGGGCCGCGACCGCCTCCGTGCTGCGGCCGGAATCCCCCGGAGCCGCGGAGATCCGCTCGCTGGCCTTCACCGTGCTCCTCATCTCTGCAGGAATCTTCCTGGTGGTCGAGGGGCTGCTCCTCGTCTCGATCATCCGTTTCCGCAAGCGTCCCGAGGCGGAGGCGCCCCAGGTCCGCGGCGACCGGCGGCTGGAGATCGTGTGGACGGCCATCCCGGCGGTGATCGTGGTGGTTCTGTTCCTGTTGACGGTCGACACCATGAAGGATCTCGACCTGCCCGGGAAGAATGTGACCGTGGGCGTGACCGGGCACCAATGGTGGTGGGAAGTACGCTACCCGGGCGCCGACGCCGTCACCGCCAACGAGATCCACGTGCCGGTGGGGCGCACCGTTCAGGTAGCTCTCGAGTCGGCCGACGTGATCCACAGCTTCTGGGCGCCCCAGATCGGCGGAAAGACCGACCTGATACCCGGACACGTCAACCGCACCAGCTTCCTGGCGACCACACCCGGCACGTACGCCGGCGCCTGCGCCGAGTTCTGCGGCCTCCAGCACGCGGGGATGCGTTTCTGGCTGGTCGTGGAAGAGCCGGGGGAGTTCTCGGCCTGGCTGAAGCACCAGGCGGAGCCGGCCGCGGAACCCAAGACTCCCGCGGCGGCTGCCGGCAAGGAGCTCTTACTCTCCCTGCCCTGCGCGGGATGTCACAGCGTGCGCGGCACCGCCGCCCAAGGCACCGTCGGCCCCGACCTGACCCATCTTGCCGGTCGGCTGAGCCTGGCCGCCGGCACCTTGCCGAACACCCCCCAGAACCTGCGGCGCTGGCTGCACGATCCGCAGGCGGTGAAACCGGGCAACCGGATGCCCACCGTACCGCTCACCGAGGAGCAGTTGAACCAGCTGACCGCCTATCTGGAAGGTCTGGAATGAGCGCGAACCGACCTGACGAGTCCCGAGACCCCGGCCGACCCGACGAGTCCCGAGACCCCGGCCGACCCACCGAGGCACGAGTGGCCAGCCGATCCGCCGAGGCGCAAGACGCCGGCCGACCTGACGCGGCGCGAGACCCCGCCGAGCGGGGCTTCGTCTCCTGGCTCACGACCACCGACCACAAGCGGATCGGCCTGCTCTATATCGGGACGGCCTTCGTCTTCTTCCTCGCCGCTGTCGGCATGGCCATGCTCATGCGGACCCAGCTGATCCGCCCGCAGAACACCCTCCTCGGCCCCGAGACCTACAACCAGGTCTTCACCATGCACGGCACCACCATGGTGTTCCTGTTCGCCATGCCCATGCTCGCCGGCCTGGGCAACTACCTGGTCCCGCTCCTGATCGGAGCACGCGACATGGCCTTCCCCCGCCTGAACGCGCTCAGCTACTGGCTCATGCTCTTTGGCGGCCTGTTGCTGTACAGCAGCTTCCTCTTCGGCGGGGCGCCGGATACCGGCTGGTTCAGTTACGCCCCCCTCACCGCCAAGATCTTCTCGCGGCACGACGGGGTGGACTTCTGGGTCCTCGCGCTGGTGCTGCTGGGCATCTCCTCCCTGCTCGGGTCCGTCAACTTCATCGTGACCATGCTGCGCCTGCGGGCCCCCGGTATGCGCCTGCGCGACATGCCGGTCTTCGCCTTCGCCACCTTCATCAACAGCTTCCTCATCCTGTTCGCCATCCCCAGCCTCACCGCGGCGGCGGCCATGCTCTACCTCGACCGCCACTACGGCACCGCCTTCTACGACGTGGCCCAAGGAGGCGATCCCGTCATCTGGCAGCACCTATTCTGGTTCTTCGGGCACCCCGAGGTGTACATCCTCATAGTGCCCGCCTTCGGGATCCTCTCCGAAGTGGTGCCGGTCTTTTCCCGCAAGCCCCTCTTCGGCCGGGGGACCATGCTCGCAATGATCCTCTTCATCGGCTTCTGGGGATTCCTGGTGTGGGCGCACCACATGTTCTCGGTCGGACTCGGGCCGGTACTCAACGCCCTCTTCGCCGGGTCCACCATGGTGATCGCGGTGCCGACCGGGGTGAAGATCTTCAACTGGTTGGCCACCATGTGGGGGGGCTCGCTCCGGTTCCGCCCGCCTCTCCTCTTCGCCTGCGGATTCATCGCGCTCTTCACCATCGGAGGTCTGACCGGGGTGAGTCTGGCCGTGGTTCCCTTCGACTGGCAGGTGACCGACAGCTACTACGTGGTGGGGCACTTCCACAACGTACTCTTCGGCGGCACGCTGTTCGGGGTGCTCGCCGGCTTCTACTATTGGTTTCCGAAGATGACCGGCCGGATGACCGACGACCGCCTGGGCCGGCTCAACTTCTGGCTGCTCTTCGTGGGTTTGATCGTGACGTTCATGCCCATGTACGCCCTCGGCCTACTGGGCATGCCCCGACGCGTCTACACCTATCAGCCGGGCTTGGGTTGGGATACCCTCAACCTGATCTCGACCCTGGGTGGCTACGTGATCGCCGCGGGCGTCATCGTGCTTTTTGCCACGATCATCCACGGCCTGCTGCGCGGTAAGCCCGCCGGCAACGACCCCTGGGACGCCTGGACCCTGGAGTGGGCCACCACCTCCCCGCCGCCCTGGTACAACTTCGCCACCCCGCCGGCGGTGCGCAGTACCCGGCCCCTGTGGGACACCAAGCACCCGGACCGCCCCGATCCCGCCCTCGCCGGAGCAGCCGAAAGGATGGCCGTGGCCGCCTACCAGACCTCTGGCCTCCCCACCGCCCCCGGGAAGAGCAGCCTGCCCCTCTTGGCCGCCCTGGGCCTGCTCGGCATGGCCGCGGGAGGAGTGGCCGGCCTGAGGGTGCCGGCCCTGGCCGCGCCCTTCCTGCTGGGGGTCCTCGTCGTCTGGGCATGGGAGCGCCGGCCGGCGGAAGACTCACCCCTCGGAGACTCACCCCTCGGAGACTCACCCCTCGGAGACTCACCCCTCGGAGACTCACCCCCGGACAAACGCCACCCCGGTGTCACCGGCATGCTGCTCTTCATCGGCTCCGAGGCCGTCTTCTTCGGCGCCCTGTTCTACACCTACCTCCACCTGCGCATGAGGGCCGACATGTGGCCGCCGACCGGGATGCGGGCATTGGAGGCCCGCGTGCCTGCTCTCAACACGGTGGTCCTGCTGGCGAGCGGCCTGCTGGCACACTGGGGGTTGGTGAACCTGCACAGAGGCCGGCGGGGCCGCTTCGCGACCGGCCTGGGCCTCGCCGTCAGCCTGGGCCTCGTCTTCTTGGGCGGGCAGGCCTAGGAGTGGAGCCACGCGGGTTTCGGGCTCAGCGACGGGCTCCTGGGTTCCGTGTTCTTCACCCTCACCGGTTTCCATGGGGCGCACGTGTCCGCAGGGATCCTGCTGTTGATCGTGGCCGCGGTCCGGGCCTGGCCGACCGCCGGCCGTGCTCCCACTCCCGCCGCGCCGCCCGTGGGGCTCGTCGAGGCGGGCACATACTACTGGCACTTCGTCGACGGGGTGTGGCTGGTGCTGTTCACCTTGTTGTATCTGCTGCCCGGCAAAGCCATGTAAGGGCGCAACCAGGAGGGAGCTCGTGCACGCACTCGACCGGTTCTTCCGCCTGAGCGAGCGGGGAACGAACCTCCGCACGGAGGTCATCGCCGGGGTCACGACCTTCATGACCATGGCCTACATCATTTTCGTGAACCCGGGGATCCTCTCGGCGGCCGGCGTACCCTTTCCGGCAGCAGCCACGGCCACCGCTCTCGGAGCGGCGCTCATGACGTTGAGCATGGGGCTGATCACCAACCGTCCCTTCGCCCTGGCCTCGGGCATGGGCCTGAACGCCGTGGTCACCTACTCGGTGATCGGCTTCCAGCAGGCGAACGTACCCTGGCAGGTGGGCATGTCGGTGGTCTTCGCCGAGGGTGTCGTCATCCTCATCCTGGTGCTCACCGGTCTACGGGAAGCCGTCATGAACGCCATCCCCCTTAACCTCAAGCGGGCCATTGGCATGGGCATCGGCCTCTTCATCACCACCATCGGCCTCAACGAGGGAGGGTTCATCCGGCCCGCGCCCATCACCCTGGTCTCCCTGGGTGACTTCACCCAACGTCACGTGTGGGTGGCCGTCATAGGCCTGCTCGCCGTCTTCGCTTTCATGGCCCTGCGGATCAAAGGCGACATCTTGTGGGGGATCCTGGTGGCCACCGGCGCCGCGCTGCTGCTGGGCGTGACCACGCTACCGGACCGAGTGTTGTCCACGCCCGATTTCGGGAGCTTCGCCGCCCCCCTCCAGAGCGTGGACGGTTCCCTGGCGATCACCCGCATCTTCACCCCCGTGCTGCTTATGGCTCTCTTTGCCATCATGCTGACCGATTTTTTCGACACCATGGGCACGGTGGTGGCAGTAGGTGAGCAGGCCGGCTTCGTAGACAAGAACGGTCGGGTGTCGGGGGTACGCAGCATCCTGGGGGTGGACTCGGTGGCTGCGGCGGTGGGCGGCTTCTTTGGGGCCAGCTCCATCACCACATACATCGAGAGCGCGGCCGGCGTGGCCGAGGGCGGGCGGACCGGCCTCACCAGCATCGTCACCGCTGCGCTCTTCGGCGTAGGGGCCTTCTTCACCCCGGTGGTGGCCATGATCGGAGGAGGCTACACCATCCCGAACGGCACGCAGTACGCTCTGCTGGCCGACTCGGGTTTCATCGTCCCCGACGGCGCCTATTTCGTCTACCCCATCACCGCCGGGGCCCTCATCGTGGTCGGCTTCCTCATGATGCGTACCGCGCGGGAGATCCCCTGGACCGATTTCGAAGAAGCCTTCCCGGCTTTCTTGACCCTGGTGGGGATCCCACTCACTTACAATATCAGTTACGGCATCGGCTTCGGGTTCATCAGCCACACGCTCATCAAGCTCTTCCACGGCAAGGCCCGGGGGATCCACCCTTTCATGTACATTGTGAGCCTGGCCTTCGCCGTGACTTTCGTCCTGCCCTGGCTGGAGTCGTTGGTGCGCTGAGGGAGCAGGTAGCGGGCTGCCGAAAAAGGCCGTGACCGCCCCGTTCGGGGACCAAGAATCCCTGCACATTTGCGCTCGGCCTGGGCCGAAGGTGGCGTGACAGCTGGTTCTTCGGCAGCCCGCCGGCAGAGGCAGAGTGCGCCCGGAAGGATTCGAACCTTCGACCTTGGGATTAAGAGTCCCCTGCTCTACCAACTAAGCTACGGGCGCACGACTCTCCCCGGGACGGGCTGTCCCGCGGGGGCAAAGGCTACCCTATTCCGCCCTCCCAGACAACATGCGCCGCGAAAAAGCGCCCACCCCCTGGTTGAATTTGCCCTCAGAAAGGGTATGAGCGGCAGCGCGACCACACCCGAGCCGAGAAGGGAGCGCCATGGACGCCGCAAGGTCGTTCACCTACATGTTCAAGGAGCCGGGAGGGATCGGGAAGCTGGTCATCGGGGGTGTCCTCCTCTTCATCCCGGTGCTCGGCTGGGCCGTCGTCGGCGGCTACATGCTCCGCACCCTGCGCGGCGTGGCCGGGGGTGACGACCGGCTTCCCGACTGGAGCGGTTTCGGCGATCTGTTCGGCAAAGGCCTGCTGGCCTGGGTGGGAGCCCTGGTCTACGACATCCCCGGACTCATCCTGGGGAGACTGGGCCCCGGAGGATCGATGCTGGGCTCCTTGTGGAGCCTACTCGTGCTGGTCGTGCTGCCCGCCGCCCTCATCCGCTACGCCGTCACCGAAGAGTTCGGCGCCTTCTTCGACTTCCGCGCGCTGATCGAGTTCATCCAGGCAAACCTGAACAACTACATCATGGCAGTCGTCTTGGCCATCGCCGCGGGAATCGTCGCCTCGTTCGGGGTCGTGCTGCTGATCGTCGGGGTGGTGTTTACGGTCTTCTGGGCCATACTGGTGGGGGCCCACCTCTACGGCTCCGTGTACCGAAACCGAGTGGAAGCTCCGGCCGCCGCCGGTCCGGGCCGGCTGTAGGTCAGGCCGGCGCCCAGACCGACGCTTCCCTCTCCCGGGGGTAGCCGGTTCCGGCGTGGCCGCCGTAGCTCGCTGCAGGTGGGGCCAAGCGCAGCTTACGCTTCCCAGAAATCGCGCGCCGCGAGGGGCTTCCCGTAACCCAGGAGATCGTCGAGGCGCAGCAGGGCCCGGTTGAAGACCATCGTCCGCCTGATGAGCCCCCGGGCCGCGGCGTGGACGAGACCCGGAGGTTTATTGAACGGACAAACGCGGATGCAAACGGCGCAGTCCATCCGGTTACGCGCCCAGAAGGAGAAGCACCGCTCTGCGTCCACGTACCACTTGCGCACACCCGAGTGGCTGGAGATGTTGGGGCCTGCGGTAGTCATGTCCCCGGCCGGGATGGCACGGGAAGGGCAATGGTCGGCGCACTTCTTGCAGGTCC
>JAMDDA010000023.1 GCA_023488925.1 Actinomycetota bacterium | reverse complement strand
CAATGTCGCCCCTCCTCGCGGAACCCTGGTGTTTTTGGGGTAGACAGCCTTCGAAACAGTGCTATAGTAGCAGACTGCGGGCCGCTTGTGAAAACTGTGGTTTGTGTCGGTGGGCGGTTTCCGGGGTCCGCGGGAAGAGGAGAGCAGACCGGTCGGTACCCTCGCGTTTCGTGGGTCGGTGGATGCGAGGTGCGGCCGGTGGTGGGTCGAGCTGAGCCAGAAGGTACGGATGACTGACGAAAGACCCCTGCGCTTCCGCGTGTACGACAGGCGTGGTCGCGCCGTCCGCATCAAGAAGCGTTACCTGGCCCTCGTCGTGCTTGGCTTCGCGGCGGTGGCCGCGGCTTTTCTGTTCGTCCCCTTCTACGTGACCACCACCCCGTCCTTCTGCTACAACTGCCACGTCATGGAGCCTTTCGTGAAGTCGTGGGAGCACTCCACCCACGCGAAGTTCGGGTGTGATCGGTGTCACGTGAAGCCGGGCGTGCTGAACCACCTCGTGAATCAGGTGATCGTCAGCAAGAACGTCTATCTGAACTTCATCGGTCGGGCCGAGATGCCCAAGGAAATCCGGTCCGCCACCAACGAGAACTGCCTCCAGACCGGTTGCCACACCACCAACCGCAAAGCCTCCACCTCGGGCGATCTGATCATCCCCCACAAGGAGCATGTGGAGATGCGGGGCCTGGAGTGCAAAGACTGCCATTTCAACGTGGTGCACACGCCCGAGGGCGGCACACCGGTCCCCCCCATGGGTGTGTGCGCCATGTGCCACGATGGCGAGCGTGCCCCCAATGCCTGCACCACTTGCCACCGCAGCCCTCCCTCGGCTGCCGAGGAGCACCCCGGCCTGGCTCTCGCCGAGCACGGTCAGATCGCCAAGGGCCGCGAGCGTGACTGCTTCAAGTGCCACCACAGCGACCAGAGCTTCTGCGCCCGGAGCGGGTGTCACGACCCGGGCGTCTTCGAGAAGCTGACCGAGGAGCAGCGCATGGAGGAGAGGTTCCATTAGCATGAAGTGGCCGCGGTTCCTCCGGATCTACGACGAGAGCGGCCGGCCGGTACGCATCAAGCTGCGCTATCTGCTCCTCATGGGCGCCGCTGTCGCCTTCGTCGGCTTTTCGGCCATCTATCTGCCGGTGGCCATGACCTCCACACCGAGCTTTTGCTCGAACTGCCATCTGATGGAGAAGCCCGTGGAATTGTGGGAGCAGTCGACCCACGCGAATGTCAACTGCATCGCCTGCCATGTCGATCCCGGGTTTCTCAAGCAGCTGGAGCACAAGGTGCTCTCCTACAAAGAGATTTACGCGAACTTCTTCGGCCACGGCGGCATGCCCCCCGACGTGAAACGCCCGACCAACGAGAGCTGCCTGCAGTGTCACAGCCTCGATCGCCAGGTGTCGCCCGGCGGCGATATCAAGATCCCGCACCGCGAACACGTGGAGATGGAGGGCCTGAAATGCTCGGACTGCCATTTCAACGTGGTTCATCCGCTCGAGGGGGTTGCCGGCGGCTCGCCGCCCATGGACGTCTGCTACATGTGCCACGACGGCAAGAAGGCGCCCAACGCCTGCGGGACCTGCCACCTTTCCCCGCCGGACAAGGCGCTGGCGCATCCCCAGAACGCCATCGAGAACCACGGGAAGCTGGCCAAAGAGCGCATCGCGGACTGCCGCCGCTGCCATTCCGAGCAGTCCAAGTTCTGCGAGAACTGCCACAGCAAGCCTCCGGCCACCCACCAGGACCCCACGTGGCGGTACACGCACCGCAAGAAAGTGGAGGCCGAGGGCCGGGAGGCGTGTTTCGGCTGCCACCAGGAGGATTTCTGCAACAAGTGCCACAAGGTGCAGCATCCTCCGGACTGGGTACGGTCACACCCCGAGTTCGCGCAGGGCGGCGGCGAGCCGTGTCTGGTGTGCCACTCGCCCAACTTCTGCGCGGACTGCCACACCAAAGAGGGAGTAACGACCAAGTAGAGGAGGGACGGGTTGGTCGGAGGGGCTCGGAATAGTGCGCGGGAATTAGCGAAAGAATTCACGTTCTCGAGTGGGCGGGCCCTCTTTCTTGCTTTCTCGACCCTGCTCATCGTGGTCCTCGCAGCCGCGCCGGCACCGGCCGCCGGAGGCGCGCCGCTGCCGCAGAATCAGCCGGTCGCGCCGGTGACGGATTTCACCCAGCGGTGTCTCACCTGTCACTCCCAGCCGTACTTGGGGCAAGTGGAGGTCGACGGTCGGGCCAAGAGTCTTTTCGTCGACCCGACGGCGTACAAAGACTCGGTGCATGGGTTGCTGCCCTGTAACGCGTGCCACACCGGGTTTACGCCCGATCCCCACCAGATGGTATCGAACGCCGAGTTCTTCGCGCAGACGGCGGGTGAAGCGTGCCGGAACTGCCACGACGATCAGTTCGAGATGTACAAGCAGAGCTACCACGGCACGCTGTCCCGCTCCGGCTCCGCCGAGAGCGAGAAGGCCCCCCTGTGCGTCGATTGCCACGGCTCGCATGCCATCCAGAAGGTGAACACGCTCGCGTATCGGCAGGGTATCCAGGACGTCTGCGGGCGTTGTCACGGCGGCCGGGAAGCCACGTACCTGGACACTTACCACGGCAAAGCCGTCACCCTCGGCCGGCAGGCGGCCGCCACCTGCGTCGACTGTCATGGGTCGCACAGCATCCTGCCGGTGGCGAACCCGCAGTCGACTCTCTCCCAGGCCAACATCCTCGGAACCTGTCGGCGGTGTCACCCCGAAGCGTCCAAGGGGTTCACCACCTTTCTCGTGCACATCACGCCGACTTCGCCCAAGGCTCCGCTCGTGGTCTTCTTGGTAGCCATGTTCTACCTGGTCCTGATCATCGCGGTGTTCTCGTTCGGCGGAGTGCATACGCTGCTCTACATCTACCGCGGGCTGAAGGACGGGCTGTACTTCCGGAAGGGAGGCCACTGATGACCATGGGCACCGATGCCAAGGAAGGCGTGCGACTGGTCTACCGGCGGTTCAGCACGTTCCACCGTTTCAACCATTATCTGGCGATGCTCAGCTTCTTCGGGCTGGTGCTTACCGGCATCCCGCTCAAGTTCAAAGAGAGCTACTTCTCCAAGCTGCTCATAGACGGGTTGGGTGGCGTCGAGGCGGCCGGTTTCATCCATCGCACCATGGCGGTCATCAACATCCTTTACTTCGTGCTGGAGACGGGATACATGGTCTACTACGTGGCCGCCCGCAAGGGTCCCATCTTCGGCGACGACTCCATCGTGCCCGGCAAGAAGGACTGGCAGGACATGAAGGGCATGTTTCGCTGGTTCTTCGGCAGGGGACCGAAGCCGGCGCTCAACCGCTTCACCTACTGGGAGAAGTTCGATTACTGGGCGCTGTTTGCCGGTACCATCCTCATCGGTGGATCGGGTCTCATGATGTGGTTCCCCGAGGCGACCGCGCGTCTCCTGCCGGGCGTCGCCTTGAACGTCGCCTTGGTGGTCCACTCCAACGAGGCGTTCCTGGCCACCGGAGTCATATTCATCTTCGTCCATTTCTTCTCGGCTCACGGTCGCCCGGAGTCTTTTCCGGCGGATGAAGTGATCTTTTCAGGCTATATACCGGTGGAGCACTACATCCACGAGCGCCCGCTGGAGTACGAGAACCGGCTGAAAAACGGTACGCTCGACCAGGTGGTGACTCCGGCTCCGCCGGCGCCGCGCCGCCGCCTCTTCAGATGGATCACCGGCTTGGTGACGCTGTTCGCGTTCCTGGCTGCCACTTATACGCTCCTGCTGATCGTCTGGCCGCTGGTCTCCTGATCCGGTGACGACCGGCCGGCGGAGAGCGTCTCGAGGAAAGGAACCCACGGATGGATCGGAGGGGACTCTGATGCGCGTGAGGAGGTTGGGGTCGTGGCCGCCGCCCGGAGGGCGCCGGCTGCCGTGGCCGCCCGGAGTGCGGCTCTGGGTGCTGGCGGTCGCGCTGGTACTGGTCTTTCTGCCTGCGCTCGCGGGCACGGCCTGGGCGCTCGATCCCGAGGGTTGCCTCATCTGTCACGGCGATCCGAACTTCGTCGACCCGACCCCCGACCCGAACGGCCCCACATCCCTGTATGTGAACCCGCAGGCTTTCAAGAAGTCGGTGCACGGGAACAACGCGTGCTCCACCTGCCATCGAGGCTTCGTGCTCACCATTCCGCAGCACCAGCTGGACGCCACCAAGGACTTCCGCCAGGTGGCGATCGAGGCGTGCGAGAGCTGTCATCCCAATGAGTTCATGCAGTATCAGACCTCCACCCATGCGAAGCTCTACTATCAGGACCAGGCGGGACCCATCTGCATCTCGTGCCACGGCAGCCACGAGATCAGGCGGGTGCGTCTGGGGCAGGAGTCGGCCGACTTCAAGATGAGCATGGCTCGTGACTCCTGCGGGCGCTGTCACAAGGACAAGTTCGAGAAGGCGAAGCACGAGTTCCACTTCAAGGCGCTCTCCCTGGGTTACAGTCCGGCGGCCACGTGCTTCGACTGCCACGGTTTCCACGAGAACCTGGCGCTCAAGAGCGGCGAGGAAGAAACGGTCAGGCAGTGCCGCAAGTGCCACCCCGGGGCGACCAAGGGCTTCACCTATTTTCAAATGCACCTGGACGAGGGCTTCGAGAACGCCTGGTGGGGTGTACGGGCGGTGTACTTGTTCTTCAGCACCCTGCTGATCGTGGTTCTCGTCGTCGGCATCGCCTATACCACCGTGCACATGCAGAAGGAGACGCGGATGATACTGGGCGTGCTTGGCCGGGGCTTGGGCCGCCTGTTCGGCTTCATCAGGGCCTTGGAGGAGGAGTCCGTGCGCGAGTCCATGCGCGCGCGGGGGGCGACGGAAGAAACCGGCAAGGAGCCGGGCGCGGGGGGCGACGCGCCCGCTCATGACGACGAGAAGGGGGGCGAGGTCTAGATGGAAGAGGGCAAGGACTACTACGTCCGTTTCTCCTGGTACCACCGGCTGAGCCACTTCGTCATGATGACCACCTTCATCGGCGCCGCCCTTACCGGGCCGCCGTTGAAATACAGCTACGATTTCTGGGCACAGGCGATGATGAGCTTCTGGGGCGGCGTCCACAACGCCGGCCTGATCCACCGGGTGATGGCGGGTTTCATGGTGGGCGACTTCGTGGTGCACCTGCTTTATCTTGCCTACCACATCGTCGTGAGGAAGGCGAAGATCATCGGACCAGATTCGATCCTCTTCTGGAAAAAAGATCTGCTCGATCTCATCGGGATGGTCAAGTGGTTCTTCGATCGAGGAGAACGGCCGCGCTTCGAACGGTACACTTTCTGGGAGAAGTTCGACTACTGGGCGGTCTTCTGGGGGATCGCCATGATCGGCACCTCGGGGTTCGCCCTCTGGTTCCCCACGGTCACGGGCAGGTTCGTGTCGGGCATTTTCCTGAACGTGGCCCGTATCATTCACGGCGACGAAGCCATCCTGGCCATCGGCTGGATCCTCTTCGTACACCTCTACAATTCGCACCTGCGCATGAACGTGTTCCCCATGGATCCTGTCATCTTCACGGGCAAGGTGCCCATAGAGCACCTGAAACACGACAAGGCCGCCTGGTACGATCGTCTTGTCCGCGAGGGCAAGATCAAGCCGGAGTAGTCGTGGACCGCCGGGCGATACAGCACGGGTTACCCGATCCGGCGGGGGCTCCCGGGCCGCAGGCGGGGGGGCGGGCTCCGGCGCAGGGAAACCCGCGGGCGGGTTTACTGCTGGCCGGCGTCTTGGCGCTGATCCTTGGCGCCCTTGTCTTCGGCCTGGGCGGGTGCGGAGTGGACCAAAGCACCGTGAGTTCCACGGTCTTTGCGGAACAGGTCGCTTCGGCCGAAGCAGAAGGCCCGCAAGCGGCCCAGAACGCGGCCTCGTTCATCTCGTTGTGCGCGAACTGCCACGACCGGCTCGACCGGGAGCTCGACTGGCGTAAGCAGCGTAAGCTGATCTTCAATCACCCGGCCCATTTCGCTCGGGGCATCCGGTGCGCGGCCTGCCATCAAGAGTTCCCCCATAAGCCGGGGCGCATCGTGCACGTGCCGGTGGAGACCTGTTTCACGTGTCACGGCACGACTCACGGACCCCAGGGGATATTGGCGCCCACCGGTTGTGACGTGTGCCACACCGCGGATATTGCCAGGATCACCCCCGATCACGAGCAGGCCACCTGGGTTCTGCAGCCGGGGAAGGGGCTTGCCCGCCACGCGCGGGCGGCATTGGACCGCCGGCTCTACTGCAAGATGTGTCACGAGGACAGCTTCTGTCGCAGTTGCCACCAGGTGGACATGCCGCATCCCGAGGACTGGGTCCCGGCCGGGCACCAAGAGCCGGCCGCCAAGAGCCGGGACGCCTGCCTGAAGTGCCACGAGGCGAAGGCGCTCTGCAACGATTGCCACCACGCCGCCTTCGCCCGGCTGCCCGACTGGACCACACAGCACAAGCGGGTAGTCCTGCCCGGGGGGGCCGAACCCTGCTTCGCGTGTCACGAGCCGCCGTACTGCTCGCAGTGCCATGTGGCGACGGGCAAGAAGAGGGGTGTCCACGCGGGATGAGGGGTTTCCACGGTATGAGGGAAGGAGGGCGCACGGTGGAGGGAGGCGGAGGCGCCGCCGCTCGGCTCCGGGTGGGGTTCCTCGTGCTCTTGGGCTCGGTTCTGCTGGCGGCGGCCGGCTGCGGCGCGGTGACGCAGGGAACCGTGGGCGCCGAGGCCACGACCGCAACGACGAACGTGGTGCTGCCCATAGCCAACGAGGTCTGCCTGCGCTGTCATACCGATTTCGCCAAGGTCACGAGCGGCGAGAACCGCAAGGAATTCTCGCACGACCTGCATCTCCGGCAGAGGATCACGTGCTCGACCTGCCACGTGTCGGTGGGGCATGGCGGCGCTCCGCAGCCCGACCGAAAGCTCTGCGCTCAATGCCACGGACTGTCCATGCCGCACCCCCCCGATTACCGCACCGCCCACGGCCGGGAGGTGGTCGCCAACGGGGGTGAAGTGTGCAAGCGCTGCCACAACGTGTACCTGCACTGTCAGGAGTGCCACGGCGTGCAGATGCCGCATCCTGCGCAGTGGACCGAGAAGCACGGGCAGGTGGCATATCCACGCCTGCAGGTTTGCGCGCGCTGCCACCAGAAGACTTTCTGCCTGCGCTGCCATCCGGTGGAGATGCCCCATCCGGCCGACTGGACCAGGAGTCACGGCGCCGCCGCGGCTGCCAAGGGCTCGGCCGTGTGTGCCCGCTGCCACGCGCCCGAACAATGTGCCGCGTGTCACGGCACCCCCATGCCTCACCCCAAGGACTGGGGCACGAGACATCAGGAGGAGGCTCGGGCGAAGCGGGCCGCCTGTATGCTCTGCCACGTGGAGAAAGACTGTTCCACGTGCCATGACATCCATCGCATGCACGGGAGAGGAGGGGGGTCGTGACGGTCCGCCGTATGCCGGTGCGCTGGGTGCTGCTGGCCGTCGCGGCGGTGTTCCTCGCCGGCGGGGCCGCCATGGTCGTGCTTTATCCGTTCCACCGAGCAGAGAACGGTTCCGGGGCGATGCAGCCCCGGGGAATCGTCGCCGAGGGTGAGTTCCAGGAACTGCGCGCGCTGCCGGGAGGGGCGGCGGCCGTGGTCTCCGCCGCCCCGCAGGAGCTCGGGGGGGAGCCGTTCCGCACGTGCGAAGCGTGCCACCCTGATTATCTGCAGAAACCGGCCGCGAGCGGCGACCTGATCTTTTCGCACCGGACGCACTTGGAGCAAGGCGTGGCCTGTGCGACCTGTCACCAACCGCCACTCGGGCACTTCGACGCGCCCGCGCCCCTGATGATGACCTGCCTCTCCTGCCACCAAGGCGAGACTGCGCCGAACGACTGCGCGAATTGCCACCGCAAACTCGACGAGATCGCCCCGGGCTTGAACGAGCCCGTGGTGCACCTGAATCCCGACGAAAAGACCCGTACATCGTGCGCCAAGTGCCACGACGTGAAGGTGTGGTGTGAGCAATGCCACGGGGTGGAGATGCCCCACCCGGCCTCGTGGGCCTCGGCGCACGGTCGAGTGGCCTTGACGCAAAGCGCCATCTGCGAGAAATGCCACCAATCCCGGGACACCACGTTCTGCATACGGTGCCACGGCCTTCCCTCTCAGCATCCCCCCTACTGGTACTCGAGTCACGGCGACATCGCTCAGCGGAACCAGAAAGCCTGCGTCCGTTGCCACCCCGACACGCCGCAATTCTGCAACCAGTGCCACCACGCCGGGTATGCCCCCACGTCCCAGTGGTTGCCTTCCCAGCACGGTTCCGTGGTGAAAACGCAGGGGACCACCCGGTGCTTCGTGTGCCATGAGCAGAGCTTCTGCGAGCGCTGCCACGAGAAGGGTCGGTTTGTGAAGGAATAGCCCCGCTGAAGATCCGGGCATGGTCCCCCGAGGGGCCGTGGGCGGCGCGTTTGCGGTCCGGCGGCGGTCCGCCGCTTGCGTGTGGGGTGCAAATATTGGAGAATCGACCCGATTATCGATCCGGGCGATGCTGAGAGGGAAGGAGGTGATTCGATGCGAAGAAGGAAAGAGGGAGTTGCGTTCTTGCT
This sequence comes from Actinomycetota bacterium, assembly GCA_023488925.1. Taxonomy (GTDB): domain Bacteria; phylum Actinomycetota; class Thermoleophilia; order RBG-16-64-13; family RBG-16-64-13; genus JAMDDA01. The sequence continues at coordinate 2,499 of JAMDDA010000023.1, read as the reverse complement.
CTTCGCGGCGCTCCTGCTCGCCATCCTTGCACTCGCGGTGGCCGGGTGTCAGTCCGCCAACGAGACGACCACGACGGTCGGCAGTACCGAGACCACGACCGCAAGCACGGAGGCAACGACCGAGAGTACGGGGAGCACGACCGGGGGCACAGCGACCACGGGCACCGGGGAAGCGACCACCAGTACGACCGGCGGTGCCGAATCGGTCGCTCCGGTGTCGGAGAGCTTCAAGATCTGCACGGACTGCCACTCGGACTTCAACCAGTTCCTGGCGAAGTCCAAGGTGCTGACCAGGAGCTTCAGCCACGCGCTGCACCTGAACAAAGGCTTCAAGTGCGAGGACTGCCACGCGGTGCCCACGCACAAGCCCGACCAGATCGTGAAGCCGCAGATGCAGGCGTGCTTTGCCTGCCACAGCCAGGAAGCCAATGCGATCGCCCCCGGGGCGTGCTCGGCATGTCACCCGGCGGACTTCCCGCTCGTGCCGGCCAATCACGGTGGCGGCGGCTGGTTGCCGGGCGCCAATCCCGGCGTGGTGAAGACGGTCTCGGCCCGCCACGCGGAGATGGCCAAGGAGGATCGCAAGTATTGCGAGATGTGCCACGCGGCGAGCTTCTGTGACAGCTGCCACAAGACACCCATGCCGCACGCCGCCGATTGGCAGAAAACCCACCCCCAAACGGTGAAGAGCGTGGGTAAGCAGGCCTGTACGACCTGCCACCCGGCGGAGTACCTGTGCAACGACTGTCACCATCCCGGCTATAAACCCGGTGACAAGCCGTGGCGCCTCCAACACCCGCCCATCGTGAAGGGCAAAGGCGCCGAAGGCTGCTTCAAGTGTCACAACCCGCTGACCTGCGCCCACTGCCACGTCACGGGCGAGTTCAAGCAGGTGGAGCCTACCGGTCAGTAACACCTGGGTTCACGCGGCAGCGGCCGCGGTTCCCGGGAGCGTCGAGGCCGGGGCCGATCGACGATCGGCCCCGGCCTCGTCTCGGCCCGCTGGTTCCCCGTTCCGGAGCGGGATTGCGGGTGGGCGTGCGGCCGGCAACTCGCGCGGTAGCGCGGGTCCGCCCCGTGCGCTATGCTGTTCTGCGTCGCCATGCGCGAAACATTTCACATGTCAAGCACGCCGTTGTCGGCGCCGATACCAGCGGTGTGAGCGCGGCGGACGCGAAGCGAGGGGTGTCATCGACGTGAGGGCAGGGTGACCGAGACCGTGCCAGACTTGGGAGGGGGCGGGCAGCCCGAGCGCAAGGAGAGGCGTCGCCCTCTTCTCGGCAGGCTGCTGCTTGCAGTCCTGCTGGCGGTCATCCTGATCGTTCTTCTCGCAATCCGTTCCTGCTCTTTTCTCAGCCTCAACACCATCGTGCCTCCGGCCGGGGGCAGCAAGGTTTCCGCCGAGGAGTGTCGCAAGTGTCATCCCGATACCGTCCGTTCCGGTATCCCCCACGCGTCGGACAAAGTCCCGTGTCTGCGCTGTCACCGCACCCATCCCCTTTCGGGTGCGGACGGCGCACCACGCGAGCGGGGCACATACCTGATCGCTTCCCAGCGGGAGCTCTGTGTGATCTGCCACGGCAGCGTGGGCAAAGCCTACGACGATGCCCATCAGCATCCCCCGTTCAAACTGGGGGAGTGCACGGTCTGCCACGATCCGCACGGGACCGTCTACCCCAAGATGCTCAAGCAACCGCCGAACACCCTGTGCACCACCTGCCACTTCGTGGCCGACATGGACTCGGCAAAGCAGAAGCACCCTCCGTGGGCCGCGCGCGACTGCATCGGTTGCCATTCGCCTCACGCCTCCGACTACCCGGGAATGACCAAGGAGAAGCAGCCCGACGTCTGCCTGGAGTGCCACAAGAACGTCGCGGGCGAGCTGAGCCAGGCTGTCACCCACAACCCGGCGGGAGAGGCGTGCACAAAGTGCCACCTGCCTCACGTCTCGGAGTACGCCCCGATGCTAAAGGCGCCGCCGCCGCGGCTCTGCTACACCTGCCACGCCTCGGTGGAGGCGCTCTTCTCCGCGGCTTCGCACCACCCGGTGCCCGGGCAGGTCAACTGCACCAGCTGCCACTTCCCGCACGGGTCACCCTTCGCCAAGTTGCTGCACGCGAAGGGGAACGACGTGTGTCGTGCCTGCCACGCCGACAAGGTGGAGAAGACCGCGCTGACTCCGCACGGCAAGACCTCCCGTCAGGGGAGAGAGCCGGGGAGCTGCCAAAACTGCCACGTGCCCCACGGCTCGCAGTGGGGTCCCTTGTTGGCGAAGCGGCAGGTACCGCTCTGCGGGGAGTGCCACGAAAGAAAGACCCACCCTCAGGAGAACCACCCGTTCGACGCTCCGGCTGTCGATCCCTGGCACGAGCAGACCATGCGGTGTTCGAGCTGCCATGATCCCCACGGCACCCAGTTTCCGCGCATGGTCCGCAAGGAGAAGGACGGGCTCTGCCTCACCTGTCATCCGGGGGTGGGTCTTTCTTTCGTGGCACTCCC
>JAMDDA010000081.1 GCA_023488925.1 Actinomycetota bacterium | reverse complement strand
GCTCCACGCAGGAGATCTCCGAAGAGCGCGAGTCGTTCGAGGGCCTCCTCGTCAAGGCCCCAATCCCGATAATACCGGCCCTCGCGGAGATCCACTCTCAGGCGTCGCTCGTCGTGGGGATCGGCCGGCCGGGCGTACCGCTCTCGGGCATGCTGCCGTCGCCGCCCCCGCCGGCCCGCTCGAGGCGATGCAGGTGCAGCAGCAGCACGGAGATGTCGGCCGGCGACACACCGGCGATACGAGAGGCCTGCCCGAGTGTCGCGGGCCGGAGCCGGGAGAGCTTGTCCTTGGCCTCGATGGTGATGCCCTCGAGGGTATGGTAGTCGATCCCCTCGGGGATGCGTCGACTTTCCGTGGCCTGGTGTCGCTTGATCTCAACCAACTGCCTCTGGATGTAACCGTCGTACCGAGCCCGGATGGTGAGCTGCTCGACGACCTCCGGCGAGAGAACGGCCAGCTTCTCCCTGTCCGCGGGCTCGAGCAACGCGAGCAGATCGTCGAAGGATACCTGCGGCCGGCGGAGAATCTGCGCTGCGCTCTGGGCTTCGCTCAGAGGAGTAGTGCCGAGAGCAGCCAGAATCGCGGTCGTCTCTCCACCCGGGCGCACGGAGAGCGAGGTGAGCAGCTCCGCGGCTTCCTCTATACGAGCCTGGTTCTCCTGGACTCGGGCGAGCTGCTCTTCGCTGATCAGGCCGAGCGCGTGGCCGATGCCGGCAAGCCGCTCGGCGGCATTGTCATGTCGCAGGATGAGACGATATTCGGCCCGGGACGTAAACATGCGGTAGGGCTCGTCCACACCCTTTGTGACGAGATCGTCGATCAGGACCCCGATGTACGCCTGGTCCCGGCGCAGGATCAGAGGCGGCTCCCCCTTGACATACAAAGCTGCGTTGATGCCCGCTAAGAGGCCCTGGGCGGCCGCCTCCTCGTATCCGGAGGTCCCGTTCACCTGACCCGCCGAAAACAGGCCCCGGACGGCCTTCGACTCCAGAGCCAACGTCAATCCCTGGGGCACGATGTAGTCGTACTCCACGGCGTATCCGGGGCGCACCAGCCGGGCCTGCTCCAGGCCGGGGGTAGTCCTGATGATCTCCTCCTGCACGAAGACGGGGAGACTGGTCGTCAGGCCCTGCAGGTACATCTCATAGGTGCGACCCCCCTCCGGCTCTACGAAAACCGGATGTCGCTCGCGTTCGGGAAAGTTGATGATTTTCCGGTCGATGGAAGGGCAGTAGCGCGGCCCCCGCCCGCTGACAGACCCGCTCTTCAAGGGACTCAAGTGGAGGTTCCGAGCCACCACCTCGTGGGTGCGCGGCGACGTGTACGTCAGGTAGCAGGGCACCTGCGAGCGGCGGCGCGGCTTCTCCCAGTGCGAAAAACACAGGTCCCCGCTGTCGCCGGGCTGAAGCTGCATTTTCGAGGGGTCGATGGTGCGACCGTCGATCCGCGGGGGCGTGGCCGACTGGAATCGCCCGAGTTCTATGCCGGCCGCCTCGAGACTGGCGGAAAGCTCGGTCGCCGGCAATTCGCCCACCCGACCCGCCGCGTAGACCCTGTCGCCGACGACCACTTTGCCGCGCAGGAACGTGCCGGTGGCCAGGACCACCGCTCGCGCGCTCAGCCGGCGCCCGTCAACAAGCCGAAGCCCCCGAATTGTTTCACGTGAAACATCGAGCGCCGCGGCTTCCCCTTGCAGGATATGCAGTCCCGGTGTACGAAAGAGCGTCGCCTTCATCCAGTCCTCATAGAGACGCTTGTCGGCCTGTGCCCGCAAGGCTCGCACCGCCGGGCCCTTCGAGGTGTTCAGCATCTTGATCTGAATGAATGCCCGATCCGTATTGCGCCCCTGCTCTCCGCCCAAGGCGTCGATCTCCCGCGTGAGCTGTCCTTTCCCCACGCCCCCGACCGCCGGATTACAGGGCATCAGCGCAATCTTGTCGATGTTCAGGGTGACCAGCGCCGTGCGCAGACCCATCCGGGCCGCAGCCAACGCCGCCTCGCAGCCCGCGTGTCCCCCACCTACGACCACCACGTCGTAGCTGTTCTCACCGCGAACATCCATCGCCGCCGCCGACCTCACTCCGTCCACACCTCTCCGGCGCCCGACGCCAGGGCGGCGGCCACAGTCGCTGCGGCCCGCACACCGCTTTCCATGCTCTCCATGTACTCGACCGCACCTGCCGCCTGTCCAACCACCCACACCCCCGGAAAACCCGGGAGGGAACCGTCCGGCGCTGCGCCGGCGACAACAGACGCGCTGACCCGGTGGGCAGGCCGCGTGACCACGCCACCGCCCCGCCACTCGCCGCAGCATGAGGAGACGTACCACTCGCCCGTCGCCAATCCATCGGGTACGACCACGCATTTCCGATCCCCGGCCGACCCAGCCGTCTCGCGGCCGCCCGCGCAGCTTCGTGTCGGGCCCACGAACGCGAACAGAGCGGCCGCTCGCCTCTCTTCGTGCGGGCCGAGTGGGACGTCGACTCCCTTCCGCCCCGGTGCCGGGGGCAGGAGCGGTGCGCCCCCGTGGTCGCACCCTTCCTCCCCGGTGCCGGAGGCAGGCCGTACCGGCCGTAGCCTCACCCGCCGTGTGCCGCTCACATGAGGCTCTCCCTGTAACGCCACACGCGCTCCCACAGCCCGCTCCACCTGCCGGAAGCACAGCCCTCCGTCGGCCAGACACCGGGCCAACGCATCGGCGGACACCTCGCCGTAGCGGCCACCTTCGAGAACCTGGCCGCCCACTCGTACACGGCCGTGGAAACCGAGGCCGACGGCGAGGACACAGGCGACTCCTTCCAGCATCTCTCCGAAGGCCGTCTCGACCTTCACGGCCGGACCGCCCCCCGTTGCTCCGTCCTTTCCTGGGGCGCGCACCGCCGTGACCAACCCCTGGCGCAGCCGGATCGGCGCGTAGCCCTCGATCAGCTGCTTCATCTCGAGCGAGACGGCGCGCCTATCGATCACCCGGAAGGGCGATCGATCCGCCGGCTCCCAGGACCAGCGCTCCCAAACGTCTCGCAACCGGCGGGGCAACACCTCGGACGCCGGGCCGGCATCCAGGTGCAGGAGGGGTCCATAGCTCGGCAGGCCCACGTTGTCCAGCGCACTGCCCACCAGGATCACGGACACCCCCCGCTCGGCCAAAGCGAGGGCGCACGCGCAACCGGAGACGCCCGCGCCCACGACGATAACCGGCCCCAGCCCACACTCCTCGGGGGCCCTCGCCTGAGACGGCGACTCTCGCTCCATCCCGCGCCCACCTACTTCCCGATGCAGAATCGGCTGAAGATCTCGTCCACAAGGTCCGGGACCAGCTCTTCTCCCGTGACGCGCCCCAGTGCTCCGATGGCCTCCCGCAGGTCTTCAGCGACCAATTCCTCCGCGCGTCCACCGGCCAGGCCCTCCCCGGCGGCGGCCGCCGCCGACTGCGCCTCCGCCACGAGCAGTCTTTGCCTCTCCGTCGCAAGCAGGGGCTCCTCCAAGTGCAGCCCTCCCTCTCCCACTACAAGATCCTCGATGCAACGGCGCAATTCGTCCAACCCTTCACCGGTCAGCGCCGACACCCGGCATACGGCCGGAAACGGCGGGAGGTCTCGGGGTTTCCCGCGAACAGCTCCGTTCGACCCGTTTCGCGGGGCGCCTCGGAAGCATGAGCCTCCCCGGCCGCAACCAGATCACACTTGTTCCCCACGAGAATGGTGCGCTCCGGTTGGAGCTCGGCCAGCAGGTCGGCGTCCTCTGCTTCCAGAGGGCTCGACAGGTCGAAGACGGCGAGTACCAGGTCTGCGGTCTGCATCGCCTGGCGCGACCTCTCGATGCCCAGGCGCTCGACCGTGTCCTCGCTTTCACGTAGACCGGCTGTATCCACCAGATGCAGCGGTATGCCCGCGACCTCCACCAACTCCTCCACGGTGTCCCGTGTCGTCCCGGGGATCTCGGAGACGATGGCCCGTTCGCGCATGAGGAGCCCGTTGAGCAGGGAACTCTTGCCGACATTCGGTCGGCCCACGATCGCCGTACGTACCCCCTGCTCGAGCAGACGGCCGAGAAACGCCGTCTGCAGCAGAGCGCGCAGCTCCCTCTCGACCGCCTCGACCCGAGCCGCAAGAGCCGGCCTATCGATCTCTCCCGGATCTTCATCCGAGAAGTCGATGCCCACTTCCACCTGGGCCAACACGGACACCAGGCTTCGGCGGATGCTCCGCAGGCGCTCCGCAAGGCCCCCCTCCAACTGGCGCACGGCGGCCCGCAGAGCAGACGAGGAGCGGGCGCCGACGATGGCCGCCACGCTCTCCGCCTGCGTCAAATCGAGCCGCCCATTGAGGAAGGCCCGTTTGGTGAACTCCCCCGCCTCCGCCGGGCGCGCTCCCAGGCGCACGAGAAGGCGCAGGACCGCCCTCTGTGCAGCCGGACCACCATGGCAGTGGATCTCGACCACGTCTTCACGGGTATAGGTGGCCGGCGCCCGCATGGCCACGGCCAAGACCTCGTCGACCGTGATGCCGGAGCTCGGGTCCACCACATGCCCGTACCGGAGCCGGTGGCTCTCGCCGGCGCCGAAGGTGCCGGTCCCCCGCGCCGGCCGGAAGACCAGACTCCCGAGAGGCACCGCCTGCGGCCCGCTGAGGCGGACGATCCCGATTGCTCCGGCACCGGAGGCGGTCGACAGGGCCACGATCGTGTCGCCGTCCATGGCCGGCTGCATCCCCGGCCCAGTGGGCCCAAGGCCGTTCCGTTTTTCGTCCATATAGTCACTCACGGCGCCACGAGCCACCATCGGTATCCCGGCTCCCGCCGCACGGCAACACGCCGCCCACGCCTGTGGATGCTGCGGCCCGAACCGAAGGGTTCTGGTTGGGAAGAACAGCAATGATGCCAAATCGAAAGCCCTTCGACCACCGGGCACCTAGAGATCCACCCTACGCATCCGGCGCCGCCGGCTGGGCCGTCTCCGCCCGTAGGCCGTTGAAGAGCCGGATATCATGCCTCGCCCCAGGCTACTGAAGAGCCGGATGTCACGCTCCGTTCCAAGCCGTTGAAGAACCAGCCGTCATGCCCGGTCGGCCGAGGCCGAGAACCAATATGCAGGTGTTCTTGGCCTCCGACCGTGGCGGTCACGGCCTTTGCCGGTTACGGCCTTTGTCAGCAGCCCCGTTCAGCCGAGGCCGGGTCACGCACGCTGCGCCCGAAAACGGGCGGGGATTTTTCGTCCCCGAGCGCGGCTCTCCCGGTCTGTCTCAGCAGTCCGCTTCAGCAGTCCATCAGCGCACGGAGAACGGGCGCACGGGCGTGATCACTACAGCCCGGTTGGGCTCCCGCCCTTGGCTTTCGGTGACCACGTCCCGCCGATCCTTGAGGGCCATGTGGACGATCTTCCGCTCGGCCGAAGTCATGGGCTCCAGATGCACGGGCCTGCGCCGGCGGACCGCCTCCTGCGCCTTTCGTAGGGCGACCCGTTCGATGTTGACTCTTCTGCGCTGCTTGTACCCCTCGGCGTCGATTTCGACCCGCTTGCGGCTCTCGGGTCGAGGATACAGGACGATGCCGGCCAAATACTCGATCGCATCGATGGTCTGGCCGCGCCTGCCGATGAATACGCCGAGATCCTCGCCGCTCACCTCGGCGGTAATGCTGTCGACCTGCTCGACGATACGGATCTTCGCGTCCACACCGAGGGCCTCGAGGATCACGCCCAGAAACTCGCGTAGGCGGGCGGATCCGGCCGCCGGCAGGGCGTCGTCGTCATCGCCGGGATACCCGCCGAGCGACTCCTCTTCGTCTTCGCACTCGCCGTGGTCGTTCAGCTCCGGACCGACGTCGCCGCAGACCTCGCCGTCGAAGAGCAGCCGCACCTCGACCACGGCGTCAGACCCACCCACGCCGAGAAAACCCTCCTCGGGAGGCCGGACGACGGTAACCTGAAACTGATCTTCCGAAAGCTCGCCGGGGGCGAAGTCGAGTTCAGCCAGAGCGCGGTTGACGGCGATCTCGATCGTCCGGCCGCTAGCGCTTGCCACCTTTCGCCTTCGGTTTCTTTCGTTGTCCGCGTGAGCCACTGCCGCCTCCAGGAGAAACGGGCGCCGCGGGCTGCGGCACCGGAACGGTCTTCGTGATGACGAGCTGCTGGACAATCGTCCAGAGGTTTGACGTGAACCAGTAGATGAACAGGCCCGCCGGCCATTTGCCCAGGTACATGATGACCCCGATGGCCACCGGCATGGCGAGCATCATGCTGCGTTGCGCGGAGTCTTTGGGAACGGTCTGCAGCGAGCTCACGAACTGGCTCGCCACGTAGAGGAGCAACAGAATCAGGTCGAAGTGCTTGATATCGGGCGCCAGCCAGCCGGGCTGGTTTTCACTCCAGACCCTGATCCACAGCCAGTGGTTGTCGCTCGCGAACGGTTGCTCCCGCAGCATGTAGAAGAGTGCGAAGAAGACCGGCATCTGCAGGAGGAGGGGCAGGCACGACCCCATGGGGTTGACCTTGTTCTCCTTGTAGAACTCCATCATCTTCTGGTTCAGCAGTTGCCGGTCGCTCTTGTATTTCTCCTGCAGCTCCTTGATCTGCGGCTGGAGTTGTTGCATCGCCCGCATGCTCTTGAACTGCTTGAAGGTCAGCGGAATGAGCACCAGCCGCACGATCACCGTCAGCAGGACGATCGACCAGCCCCAGCTGAGGGAGAGGTTGTTGTGCAGGAACTCGAGGATCGCGTAGAGCAGATCGACGAGAGGGCTGAGGATGCTCTGCATCAGAGCACCTTTCTCTCACGCACGGGCGCGCGCGGTGCGAAACGCGGCGCGAACAGGGTCTGCCGCTCGACCGGGTCATACCCTCCGTTGCTCCAAGGATTGCAGCGCAGGATCCGCCAGGCCGCCAGCACGAAACCGCGCGTGAGGCCGAAATTGACCACCGCGTCCACCGCGTACTGGGAGCACGAGGGGTAGTACTTGCAGCGCCGGGGCAACAGGGGCGAGAGCACCCTTTGATAGGCCTTGATCGGCAGCACGGCGATATGTCTCACTGCAGCGATGTCCGTTCCTCCCGCGGGGCCAGCAGCGACGCCTTCCCGAAAACCTCTGCCAGCTTCTCCTCCACGGCCGCAAGACCCCCCTTGTCGAGGAGCTCAGGCAAAGGAGCCCGCGCGATGAGCACGAAGTCGAAGTTCCCGCGAATCATATGCTCGTTGAGGCGGTAGGCCTCCCGAAGGGCCCGCTTCAGCCGATTCCGTTCCACGGCGGAGCCCAGACGCCGCGAGACCGAGAAACCCACTCGAGAGGGCCGGCCGACTCCTTCCGCCGCCGTGCCCGATTGCCGGAAATAATAGAGAACCAGGTACTTGTTGGCAACAGACCGGCCCGCGCGGTAGACCCGCTCGAAATCCTGCGACCGCGATAGACGGCTGCTGCGCCGTACCATCGAAGGCCCGGCCACGAACGCGCGCTCAGGCGGACAGCCGCTTGCGGCCCTTGTCGCGGCGCCGCTTGAGGACGGCCCGGCCGGCACGAGTGCTCATGCGCTTTCGGAACCCATGTACCTTCTTGCGCTTGCGCTTGTTCGGCTGATACGTACGCTTCACTCTACCTCGATTCTCCCTCACCGGTTGCGGCGGGCGGGCCACGGCCGCGTTTCCCTCAAAGGCAGGGAAGTATACAAGTCGGCTCTGGCGCCGTCAATCACGCGAGGGGGCACCCGGGCTGGGCTTCCTCGCCGACCCGAGACCGACCGTGGGCGTCTGGCCTTCGGCCGCAACGGCGCGCCACCAGGGCCGGGCTTCCTCGGCGACCCGGGCCCGACCGCGTCGCCACAGGCGGCGCTCGCGGGGGCCTGGGCACCCTCCGGGCGGCGCCGGTCCGAGCTGTGCCCCGGATGCGGCGCGGCCCGGGCCTGGATAGCCTCCGGGCGGCACGGGCTCGAATCCGCCGTGGGCAGACGCCGCCGCTGGGCAGACGCCGCCGCCGCTGGGCGCACAGGGCCGGGCGCGCACACTCCAGTGGCTTCCCAGAAATGGGCTATCCCCACAATCCCCAAGAAATGCGGGTTGCGCGGGGCGTCTGTTTCAGACTTCCCAACATTCTCCACAGCCTGTGCGACAACCTGTGGATAACTTGCAGAAAGACCTGCAAACGCACTATCGCAGGCTCTGGAAAAACACGGGCAGTGGTTTGCGGCCTCGACGGGATTCCGCGCCGCTAACGGCCCGCGCGCGCTCCGGGACCTGTGGAAACACCTCGGGTCGACCGTTACAATAGAGCCCCTTTTCTGCAACACGCCGCCACCCGGGTGTCCGCTCCAACGGACGGCCGTGTCGGCGACGTTGCCGCAGCCGACAGACTGAGTGAGGTCGTGGTGGACTTTCCCCCATCCGTGCCCGCCACATCGGCCCCGCCGCGTGTGGCCGTCTACGACGATTTCGGCCGGCCGCCCCGGGTCACGGAGGTCCCCTGGGCGTCGCCCGGGGCTCTCGCGGAAGAACTCGGCGCCGTGGTCCGCGAAGCCGTGCGCTCTCAGGGAGGCGGGCTGCCGCCGGTGGTCGTTCAGGAGCTGATCGACAACCTGGTGCACGCCGAATTCACCGACGTGGTGATCACGGTGTACGACGGCGGCAACGCCCTCAGGGTGTCGGATCACGGGCCCGGCATCCCCGACAAGGAGCGGGCTCTACGGCCGGGGTTCACTACGGCCCACAGGCCGGCCGCCGAGATCATCCGCGGCGTTGGCTCCGGGTTTGCCCTGGTGCGCGAAGCCTTGGCCCGCCTGGACGGCTCCCTCGAGATCGAGGACAACCTGGGCTGCGGCACCGTGGTTACCGCTCGGGTCCCCCGCTCCCCGGAGCAGTCGGCCACATCATCCTCGCCTTCCCGCCCGCCGGTCGTCTTGTCGGACCGGCAGCTGCGTACCCTTCTGCTCATCGTAGAGCTCGGGCCGGTAGGCCCCACGCGTCTGGCAACCGAGCTCGGCGTCTCCGCCTCGACGGCCTACCGTGATCTGGTCGAGCTCGAAGAGGCGGGATTCGTCGAAGCCGACGCTCGCGGTCGGCGGATCGCCAGCGAACAGGGCCTCGCTCATCTGGAAGCTGTACTATAGTGGAAACCCTGCCCCCTACCTCCCCAAAGGGGTTCGCGTTTGGATAGAGAACGTGTCGAGGCCGTATGGACCGAAGCTCGGGCCCTCATCGCCGCCCGAGTCAACGAGGGCACCTACCGCATCTGGTTCGATCCTACGGTGGGTCTCGACTTTTCCGACACCGAGTTCACGGTGGGGGTGGCGTCCGACTTCGCTCGGGACTGGATCGACACCCGCTTCCGCTCGTTGATCGTCGAGGCCCTGAGCACCGTTCTCGGCGACACCGTCACGTTGCGTCTGGTGGTCTCCGATGATGTGGCCCGCCGTCTCGCCGAGCGGGCACCCGCTCAGGATGCTCCGACCGGGTCGGTGTCTTCCGAGGACTTCGGGGATAGACCTCGGCGGCCTCCTGTGGCTCATACCCGGCGGGCAGATACCCGCACCACCGACGCCCCCGCCGGCCCTTCCCCGACAGACATAGGGCTCAATCCGAAATACACGTTCGAGAGCTTCGTGATCGGCCCCTCGAACCGTTTCGCCCACGCCGCCGCCTTGGCGGCCGCCGAATCTCCCGGCACAGCCTACAACCCTCTCTTCATTTACGGAGGGGTAGGCTTGGGCAAGACGCACCTTCTCCAGGCAATCGGCCACTACGTCATGCGCCACTCACCCCGTCTCCGCGTCAAGTTCACTACCATCGAGATCTTCACCAACGAGTTCATCAACTCGCTCCGTGACGAGAAAATCGAGGGCTTCAAGCGGCGGTATCGAGACAACGACGTGCTGCTCATCGACGACATCCAATTCTTGGAGCGGAAGGAGCAGACCCAGGAGGAATTCTTTCACACCTTCAACACCCTCTTCGAGGCGGGCAAGCAGATCGTGATCACCTCCGATCGCTCTCCCAAGGCGCTCCAGACTCTCTCCGACCGTCTCCTCTCCCGCTTCGAATGGGGACTCACCACCGACATCCAGCCACCGGATCTCGAGACGCGCATCGCCATCCTGCGGAAGAAAGTACAGCTGGAGGGTATTCGCCTGCACGACGAGGAAGTACTCGCCCACATCGCGTCACGGGTTCCCACAAACATCCGCGAACTGGAGGGGTGTCTCACGCGGGTCATGGCCTACGCGTCGTTCAACGGCCGTCCTATCGACGTCGACCTGGCCCGCGAGGTACTCAAGGACATTCCCGAGACGGCCGGCACCCGGGTCACCATCGAGCTCATCCTGAACACCGTCGCCTCCACGTTGGCCGTATCGGTGGCCGAGATCAAGGGCGACAAGCGCACGCGCAACATCGTCCAGGCCCGCCACGTGGCCATGTATCTGGCCCGCGAGCTCACCGACGCCAGCCTGCCGAAGATCGGTGAGCGGATAGGCGGGCGCGATCACACCACTGTACTGCACGCCGTAGACAAGGTCGGCCGCCTCATGCACGAGGACCGCGAGATGTACAACCTCATCCAGCATCTGACCATGAAAATCAAGTCGGCCCGGTGATGGACCCCACACGCCCCCATATGACCACGGAGGCGAACAGAGATGCCCGCCGTACCTCTCGGGAAACCTCTGGGGACGACCTGTGGAATCTGTGCGCAAACACCCCCACTCGTGACTATAGCCACAAACTCGGCTCTGCATCTGCACTTTCTTTCCCCGACGGCGCCCACAGCCCCTTCGGCCACGCCCCGGCTCTCCCGCCACTTTTCCCCGGCGTCCACAGTACTCATAATCTCGGCTACTCTCTATCAAGAGAAAGAGAAGAGATAGAGGAGACCCATCTCGTCACCCCGGCTAGTGTCGCACCACCCAGGCCTGCAAGGAGAGTCTATGAGAATAGCCGCTGAGAAAACGGATCTCGTCGAGTCGCTGAGCATCGTCAACAGGGCGGTGTCGTCGCGGAGTTCCATCCCGGTCTTGTCGGGGGTTCTTCTCGACGCGAAGAGCGACGACGTCAGCCTTACCGCAACAGACATGGAGATCTCCGTCCGCGCGCCGCTCCGGGGCCGGATGGAAGAAAGCGGGGCGGTGGTGAGTCCCCATTCG
>JAMDDA010000193.1 GCA_023488925.1 Actinomycetota bacterium | reverse complement strand
AAGCAACTGGCCGAGAGGCTGCAGGCCGAGGAGCACGAGATCTCGAAGACGCGCCGCCTGATCCATGCGAAGCTCGACATCCTGCGGGCGGAGATGGTGCGCCGGCTGCGCAGCAAGCACACCTCGGGGGAGAGCTTGTTCACTGAGGGTGATGTCGAGAAACTGAGCTCGATCCTGAGCTCGCGCGGCCTTCCGCCGGATGAAGCGGAATGAGGCTCGGGAAAGGGGGTCATCATGGGCGAGAGGATCGATCGGGTTGTCCGCGGCGTGCAGGCTCTCTTTCAGGATCTTTCCGAGAACGTGCGGGAAGAGCGCATGGTGCGTTACATCGTCACCGAGCTACAGAAGGGTAGGCGCTTCGACGACGTCCTGGCGGATCCCTACGTGCACAACAACACCGACGAAGACGATCGCGCCCGGTTGCTCGAGAATCCGGAAACCATCCGGAAGATCGAGGACGAGATCGCCGCGGAGTTCAAGGACTACCGGCGTATGACGCGAGCCGGCGAAAGGGATGACGCATGATCCCGTGCGCCAAGTGCGGCTTCGAGAACCACGAGGACGCGAACTTCTGCAGCCGCTGCGGCAGCCGGCTGCTCCATGTCGACCCCTCGGAAACGACGGTGACCTACACACCGCTTCCGACCGAGGACGGCGGGGTGACCCAACTTCCGGTGGGGCCTCGCTTCGTCCCGCTCCTGCTGATCCGAGCCGGAGGGGGGCGCGAAGGGGAGGAGATCGCTCTCGATGCGGATCTGTTGACCATCGGTAGGAACCCCGAGAGCCACCTGTTCCTCGACGACGTGACGGTTTCGCGACACCACGCCCGGATCATCCGCGACGCCACCGGCTTCGTGGTGGAAGATCTGAACAGCTTGAACGGCACATACGTGAACCGCCGGCGGGTGGAGCGTCACCACCTGGTCGATGGCGACGAGCTCCAGATCGGCAAGTTCAAGCTGGCCTATCTCGAACCCCTGGAGTCGTGAGACGGTCGTGAGCGCGCCGCCGACACCGGCCGAAAGCGGGGGAGGGCCCGGAAGACGCGGCCCTCTCTCCGAACCGACCGCGAGGGATGAGCTCCTGACCATCGGTCAGGTGGTCGAGCTCCTGCGGCCGGAGTTCGCGGATTTGAGCATCAGCAAGGTGCGGTATCTCGAAGACCGGAACCTCATCGCCCCCAAGCGAACGCCCGGGGGATACCGCAAGTACACCAAGGCCGAGGTGCAGCGACTGCGCACCATTCTCCGGCTGCAACGCGATGAGTTCCTGCCGTTGGAGGTGATCCGCGAGCGCCTGGAGCGAGGCACCGCTTCTCCGCTCGGTCGGCTCTTGGCGACGACTTCGGCGTTGGAGACCCCCGACCTCCTGCGGCGGGAGGAGACTCACTACACCTGGGAGGAGGTCCAGGACCTCACAGGCATGACCGCGGACTTTCTGCGTCGGCTAGCCGAGTACCGTCTCATCGACCGCGGCTCGGCCGGCGCCGCGGGTGGCTCTCTCAGCGACACCGACCTGGAGATCGCCCGCATCTGTGACCTGCTCGCTCGACACGGGGTGGAGCCGCGCAACCTGCGGCTGCTGCGGTCCTCCGCGGAGCGCGAGGCGTCCCTGGTCGAGCAGATCGTGGCTCCCTCGTTGCGGTCGCCGCACGTCGAGAGGCGGGAGGAGGCCGAGAGGACTCTCCAGGCCCTCGGCTCGTTGCTTGCGCGGCTCCTCGATCTCCTTCTCTACAAAGAACTCCGCCGCATGGTGGAGTGAATGGAAGAAAACCACGAACGCACCAGGTGAGGAATGGATCTGCGCGCATTCATCAGAGACGTGCCCGATTTTCCGAAGCAAGGGATCCTGTTCAAGGACATCATGCCTTTGCTGCAGGATCCGGTGGCCTTGCGCTACACCGTGGACCGGTTGGCCGAGTTCAGTATGCCGCGCAAGCCGGACGTGATTCTCGGAGCGGAGGCCCGCGGCTTCATCCTGGGAGCCGCGCTGGCATACGCTCTGGGCGTGGGCTTCGTAGCGGCCCGCAAGCCCGGTAAGCTGCCGTGGCGGACCACCCGGGCGGAGTACGAGCTCGAGTACGGCGTCGATTCGCTCGAGATGCACACCGACGCCATCAAACCGGGCCAGCGAGTCATCATTCACGACGACCTGCTGGCCACCGGCGGCACGGCGCACGCCAAGACCAAACTGGTGGAGGAGGCGGGCGGAGTGGTGGTGGGGCTGGCCTTCGTCATCGAGCTCGAGTTCCTGAAGGGTCGGGAAAAGCTCCAAGACTACGAGGTCTGCTCCTTGGTGCAGTACTGACCCGAGGCCGGGACGGCCCCGGTAAGAAACGGCGGGGAACGGCGGAGGCCGCCCGAAGGGCGGCCTCCGCCTACGTATCGGGCGTGTGCGACTCCCGGGAGCGCCGCCGGCGGCGTCCGTCGGGTAGCCGGCGACTCAGAGGCGGGTGCCACCCCCGGTCCTGGTGTCGCCGCACCGGCAAAGCGAACTGTCTATGTGGACCACCTCCTTTCGACGCTTGCCCAGCACTGTACAGGGTGGGGGCGGACCTGCCAAGTGGCTTTGCGGGAAGGAAAGGGAGTCGTCGCTTCCTCAGCTTAACATAACATACATTATCGTGCGCAATACGCAGCGAGGGGGGACGGGCCGGAGAGGCGCCGCCACCTGCCCCTCGGCGGTCTTTGCTCGCCAACCAGGGCAGGCGGCCGCCGCGACCCGGAGGCCGGGCCCCGGATCAAAGCAGCTTCCGCCCGAGAACCGCTTTCAGGCGGGCAAGCGCCTTGGTCTGCTCCCGGGACACCGCCCGTTGGCTCATGCCCATCTCCTCGGCCACTTCCTGCTGCGTGAGATCGCGGAAGAAAAGCAGGTAGATGATCTTCTTATGAAGGTCAGAAAGAGCCGCCACGGCTTCGTAGAGCATGACGCGGTCCTCCACGGGCAATGCGAACGCTTCTTGCCGTAGTGCACGCACCAGCGACTTGTCCGGTTGGGTCGGCGGGTCCCTCGAAAAAGGCTCGTCGAGCGAATGCAGATTGGTCGCCCCGGCAGCCCGAATGATTTCGAGCACGCCCTCCTCCCGGATGTTCACGAGCTGGGCCAGCTCGCCTATCGTCGGGGACCGCCGGTGCTTGTGATAGAATTCACTTTGCGCCTCCTGAATCCTCCGGTAGAGCGCCCTGGCCCAACGCGGCTGGCGGACAAGCAGGGAATCGCGCAGATAGTGGCGGACTTCGCCATCTACCACGGCTACGGCATACGTCGTGAACGCCGTACCCTTGCTGGGGTCATAGCGCTGCGCCGCTTTGATGAGTCCCAGCCGGGCCACCTGAAAAAGGTCCTCGTACGGCTCGTCGGTGTACGAAAAGCGCTTCAGGACGTGGTGCAGCAGACCTTCGTTCCGCTGGAGGAGGGTGTCGAGGCATTGCACGCAGAACTCCTGCTGATACCGCGCTACGAGGCGCTCGTTTTCACGATCGTCGGTCTCCGGGGGGGAACCCGGCGCCGGCACCGCGTGCGCATGGTGATTCCCGGCGCCGATCCAACCCGAGCCGGGCTCGGCGTGCCGATCATCGCTTCCGGACATCGGCGCGCTACTTGACGAGCTTGAACAGATTGAATATCGGAAGGTACATGGAAACTACGACGAGGCCGACGATACCGCCGATAAAGATCATCATGATAGGTTCAAGGATCGACGTGAGCGACTTCACCGCGGCGTCCACCTCGTCCTCATAGAAATCGGCCACTTTATGCAGCATCGTGTCGAGGGCACCCGTCTCTTCCCCGATGGCGATCATCTGGGTGACCATCGGCGGAAACACCGGCACCTTCTCCAGGGGGCGGGCGATGGACTCGCCGCTCTTGATCTGCTCTTTCACGTCCTCCATGGCCCTTTCGATCACCGTGTTGCCCGACGTCTTGCCGGTGATCTCGATGGCCTGCAGGATCGGCACGCCCGAGCTCACCAGCGTAGCCAGGGTACGGCTGAAGCGGGCCACGGCGATCTTCTGGATGATCGGACCGATCTTCATCGGCAGGCGAAGCTTGAACCGGTCCCACGCGGCAGTGCCCTGGGGCGTGCGCTTGAGCCGCCGCAGGCCGTACACAGCGAGGAATATGGCCGGGAACACCACGAACCAGAAGGCGCGCATGAAGTCGCTCAAACCGACCATGATGCGCGTGAGCAACGGAAGTTGGCCACCCAGATCGTTGTACATGCCGGCGAAGATCGGGATGACGAAGATGATCAGCCCGAAAAGCACCAGGATGGCGAACACTCCGATGAGCATCGGGTAGGTCATGGCCGACTTGATGGAGCGCCGCAGGCTGTCGTCTTTCTCGAGCTGCGTGGCCAGACGGTCCAGGGTTTGGTCGAGCACGCCCCCGATCTCGCCGGCCCGCACCATGGAGACATACAGCCGATCGAAGGCCACTGGATGCTTCTCGATAGCATCGGAGAAAGGCATCCCGGCTTCGACATCCTGGCGCACCGCGGTGATGATCTTCCGAAGGCGCGGGTTCTGCGTCTGCTCCTCCAGAATGAAAAGGGCGCGCAGGAGGGCGAGACCGGCGTTGATCATGGTGGCGAACTGCCGGGAAAATACCACCTTGTCGCGTAACTTGATCTTCGTGAGGCCCTCGAGCAGGTCGTTCAGGTCGCCCAGGCTCCTCTTTTCGTCCAGGCTGAGGACGGTCAGGCCTCTCCGCCGTAAATCGGCCGCCACCGCCGCCTTCGAGTCACCCTGGATGACTCCCGTGATGGGCGCCCCCCGCTCGGGTCTCGCTGTATACGTGTATGTGGCCACCTCGACTTCCTTTCCGCTCCGTCTTTCCGCTCAGTCCTGCCGCCACCGGGCCTACGCGACCCCGGTCATGAGGAGACGACTGAGGTCCTCGGGGTTCGACGAGCGCCTCTCCGCCAGCTCCCTGGTGATGAGGTTGCGCCGCACCAGGTCGGCCAGGGCCGCATCCATGGTCTGCATGCCGTATTTCGTGCCCGTCTGCATGACGGTGTAGATCTGATGGGTCTTCCCCTCCCGGATCAGGTTGCGCACGGCGGGCGTGGGAACCAGAACCTCGCAGGCCACACACCGGCCGCGCCCGTCACGCCGGGGCAGGAGCTGCTGCGTGACTATGCCCTGGATGGTCGATGCGATCTGCACCCGAATCTGCTCCTGTTGGTGCGGGGGGAAAACATCGATCATCCGGTCGATGGTCTGGGGGGCGTCTTGGGTATGGAGTGTGGCGAACACCAGGTGCCCGGTCTCGGCGGCGGTGAGAGCGGTTTGGATGGTTTCCAGGTCCCGCATCTCGCCCACGAGGATCACGTCCGGGTCCTGCCGCAGCACCGACTTCAAAGCGCGGTTGAAGGATTTTGTGTCGGTCCCGACCTCCCGCTGGTTCACGATGCACTTCTTGTGGCGGTGCAGGAACTCGATGGGGTCCTCGATGGTCATGATGTGTTCTTCGCGCGTTTCGTTGATCTCGTCGATGATGGCCGCCAGTGTCGTGGACTTCCCCGAACCGGTGGGGCCGGTGATCAGCACGAAACCGCGCGGCTTCTGGGCGAAGGCGTGCATCACCTTGGGTAGGCCGAGCTCGTCGATGCCCAGGACGTTGACGGGGATCAGCCGAAAGGCGGCCCCCAAGCTGTTGCGCTGGAAGAAGGCGTTCACGCGGAAGCGGGCCCGGCCGGGCACCGAGTAAGAGAAGTCGATCTCCCAGTCGGTTTCCAGGCGTTGCCGCTGGTCTTGGGTCAGGATGCTGTAGATCAGATCGCGCACGTCGCTCGGTGTGAGCCGCGGGTAGTCCAGGTGCTGCAACTTGCCGTTGACCCGGATCGCCGGGGGCACCCCCACCGCCAGGTGGAGGTCGGACGCCTTGGCTTCGAGTACCTCGACGAGGATGTCTACCAGCTCCACAGCGGCCTCCCTGCGGCTTCCGCCGCCTGCATCACGCTATTATCGCCCGCCCGCAGCCTCACACGATCACCCGTCCAATCTCTTCGATGCTGGTGCGTCCGGCGAGCACTTTTTCGATCCCGTCCTCACGCAGTGTCTTCATGCCTTCGGCCTGGGCCACCCGGCTTATCTCGTCGGCGCTCTTGCGCTCCACGGTGAGCCGCTCGATGGCTTCGGTGACAAGCATGACCTCATAGAGACCCAGCCGGCCTTTGTAACCGGTGCCGTTGCAGCGGCTGCAGCCTCCGGGCTTGTAGAGAGTCACGTTCTCCCAGTTTTCCACGGCTTCGAGGGGAAAGTCGTTGCGTCTCAGCATCTCCTGGGTGGGCTTGTATGGCTCCTTGCAGGCGTCGCACAGCTTGCGCGCAAGGCGCTGGGCCAGTACACAGTCTACGGCCGAGGCCGTGAGGAACGGCTCGATGCCCATCTCCGTGAGACGCGACAAGGCGCCGGGGGCGTCGTTTGTGTGTAGCGTCGACAGGACCAGGTGGCCGGTCAGAGCGGACTCGATCGCAATCTGTGCCGTCTCCCTGTCCCGGATCTCGCCGATCATGACGATATCGGGGTCACAACGCAGGATCGACCGGAGACCGCTGGCGAAGGTGAGGCCGGCCTTGGGGTTTGTCTGCACCTGGTTGATCCCGGCCAGCCGATACTCCACCGGGTCCTCCACGGTGATGATGTTTTTCTCCGGGCTGTTCAGGATGTTCAACGTCGCATAGAGCGTGGTGGACTTCCCTGAACCGGTCGGTCCGGTGACCAGGATGGCGCCGTATGGTTTGGTGAAGGACTTCTGATATCGGGCCAAGGCCTTGGGGGAAAAGCCCAGGTCCTCGAGTCGAAGCATGACGTTCGAGCGGTCGAGCAGCCGGATGACGATCTTCTCTCCATACACCGTGGGCAGAGAGGCGACCCGCATATCGATGGGCTTCCCCCCCACCATCAGGCCGATGCGCCCGTCCTGGGGGATGCGCCGCTCGGCGATATCGAGATCGGCCATGATCTTGAGGCGGGAGAGAACCCCCGACTGCATGCGCCGAGGCACGGACATGATCTCGTGGAGGACACCGTCGTTGCGGAAACGGATCACCAGCTCTTTGGCCTGCGGCTCGAAATGGATGTCGGAAGCCCCGTCGTCGACCGCCTGCGCCAAGATGCTGTTCACAAGTTTGACGATCGGGGCTTCGTCGATCTGTTCGCGGATATCGCGGACTTCCTCGGCGCTGATCTCTCCCGAGTCGACCTGCTCCTCGAGATTGGCCGCCACCTTGTCGTCCAGGCGCCGCATCTTGGCGATCTGCGCGAAGATGTCTTCTTCGGTGGCAATCGCCGGCTCGATGTCGTAGCCGGTGAGGATACGGAGGTCGTCGACGGCGAAGATGTTGGCCGGGTCGACCATGGCCACCAGCAGAGTGTGGTCGTCGACGTACTTGACCGGGATGGCGGCGTAGCGGCGGGCGTCTTTCTCGCTGATGAGGTCGGCCGCCGAAGGGTCTATCTTGGTCTCCGCGAGATCGAGGAACTTGACGTTCAGCCGGCGGGCCAGCGCCTGCGTGAGTTCGGTGCTGGTGATCCACCCCTTGGCGACCAGAATCTCGCCGATGCGGCGATGGCTGGTCTTCTGCTCCTCGAGGGCTTCCTCGAGCTGTTGGGGGGTGATCAACCCCATCTCCACGAGGATCTCCCCCGTGCGCTTCTTGCTTGTACGCCGTTGGGGGATGTCTTCCCTCGGCATTTGCATCAGGCACCCGCCGCCTTCGCCCGCATGAGCTCGAGAGGGGCTGCCCGCTCGGTCCACAGTTCATAGGAACGGGCGGCTTGCTGCACGAGCATCTCCAGCCCGTCCATCACCACACACCCCTTATCCTTGGCCTGCTGCAACAACGGCGTGGGGCCCCTCCCGTACACCAGATCCATTACCACATGGTGTGCCCTTAGAGTATCGACAGGTAAAGGCGAGAGCTTGACCCCCTCCCCCAATCCAACGGAAGTGCAGTTGACGATCAAGTCCAGGCGATCGGCAACAAGAGCGAGGTCCGCGTCGGTGACCACGCGGCAGGGCGTCGAGCCCCAACCGGCGGCCGCGACACAAAGGTCGCGGGCCCGAGACATGGTGCGGTTGCGAATGAGGATTTCCGCCGCGCCCTGCGCAACCAACGCGGCCACCACCGCCCGGGCGGCGCCGCCGGCTCCCAACACGAGGCAGGTTGCGCCGCGCGGACTCCTCCCCCACCCTCGTTCCAACGCCATCAAGAAACCGAACACATCGGTGTTGTAACCGATGATGTCTTCACCGCGGCGGACGATGGTATTGACCGCACCCACCCGCTCAGCCGTCGCATCGACGGCGTCGAGGAGGGGCAGGACGGCTTCCTTGTGGGGAATCGTCACGTTGGCGCCCAGGGCTCCCAGCGCGCGCAAACCCGCGACGGCCGCGGGGAGCTGCTCTTCGGTCACATCGAAGGCAAGGTACACGAGATCCAGCCCTTGGGCAACAAAGGCGGCATTGTGTATGAGCGGTGAGCGGGAATGGCGGACCGGATGACCGATGACGGCCACCAACCGCGTCTGCGAAGTTATGTGTGCTCTTTGCTCCATGCGCGCGCACCTCACGCCGATCGCCGCCACACACGACCCTATCACCCGGCGCAACCCCTAACCATACGTCCTAAGGTGGAGGCCGAGCGATACGGCCCGTTCGCTCATTGCCGCCGCGCTGCCGCCTTGGCCTTGAGAAAGTCGGCGTAGGAGCTCGTGAAGAAGTGGTGCCCGGCTGCGTCGATGAGCACGTAGTACAAGAAGTCGACCTTCTCCGGCTCCAGAGCCGCCTTCAGAGCCGCCAAGCCGGGGCTGGCAATGGGTCCCGGCGGCAGGCCTCCATATCTACGAGTGTTATACGGAGAATCGACCTCCAAGTCACTCTTGGTCAGATCGCCCGTCCACTTCTTGAGGGCGAAACGTACCGACGCGTCGATGCCGAGAGGCATTCCTTTCTTCAGGCGATTGTAGATCACCGCGGCGACGCGGGCGCGCTCCTCGGGAATGCGGGCCTCCTTCTCGATGAGCGACGCCACGATCACCACCTGGTAGGGCGTGACCCCGAGGGCCTCCGCGTTCCGCCAGGGGAGGTCGGCCGTCTTCGCGGCGAAAGCCGCCAACTGGAGCCGGATGAGATCCGCGGCACCGCCATCCTCCGGAATGAAGTACGTGCTCGGGAAGAGAAGCCCTTCGAGATCTTCTACGCGAGGAGTCATTCCGCCGACGAGGGGCACCACGAACTTGTCGGGTCGGCCCGCCAGTTCGAGATATTCCGCCCCGCGCACGGGCGTATCGGCACTCAACCGTTCCGCCGCCTGGTCGGCGGACAGCCCTTCCGGCAGTGTCACCTTGAAGGTGGAGGGGGCCCCGCCGCGCCGGAGCGCCGCGATGAGCTCGGCGTAGTCTTGGCCGACCCGGAACTCGTAGGTGCCGGGGCGCAGCTCGCCGTCGGCGCCCTGCGCGCGCGCCTGCACGAGGAAGGCAGACGCGGAGGCGATGATACCCTCGCGTTCGAGGATCTTGGCGACGTCCTCGGCCGTCAGCCGGGGCGGAATCTGCACCCGTTTCACCCGGCCGCTGTCCGGTAGCGGCGCCGGACTGTCGCGCTCGTACCAGGAGTAGGTGAGGAAGAGCGCGCTGCCGGCTCCGGTCAAGAGCAGGAAACCCGCCACGGCGAGAAGCCGCCGGCCGCGTTTCGTGAGGCGGTGGCGGGGACTCACGGGCCTTCTTCCCCGTCAGCGCTTCGGCCGGCCCGAGCGTTGCGGGAAGCGTCGAGGTAGCTCTGCAACAGGTGACACGCAGCCACTGCGTCGGCAGGGGTCCGGTCCTTACGATCCCGTTCGGCCAGTTTGGAAGTGAAGCGCTCGTCCCAGGTTTTCACGGGCAGGCTCGTGTGCCCGGCGAGGGCCGCAGCAAAACGCTCCACTCCCCGGAGGTGCGCGTTGCTGCCTCCGCTGAGGGGTCGCGGCAGGCCGATCACGATCTCGCCCACGTCTTCCGCTTCGGCGATCCGCAGGATCTTCTCGATGAGCCGCCCCTCATCGCGTTCCACCAGCACGGTCAACGGGCGGCACGTGATGCGCAGAGGATCGGAGAGAGCCAAGCCGGTACGGACACCGCCCACGTCCACTCCAAGGATGCGCGGGGGACGACTCACGGCCTCCGTCACCGGGCCAGAGCGGTGAACACGGCGTTCCTCAGGTGGTCCAGGGCCGCGGGGAGCTTCTCCGGGTCGCCGCCGCCGCCCCGGCCCAAGGTGGGACTCCCCCCTCCGCCGCCGCCCATGATCTCGGCGGCCTCCTTCACCAGGTCACCCGCGCGAATCCCCCCCACCCCCTTGCTGACGCTGGTGACCAGCAGGGTCTTGCCGTCGGAGACGGCGGCCAGTACGACGACGGCCGGAGCCAGGCGGTCGCGCAACTGATCGGTGAGCGACACCAGGTGGTCGGCGTCCCGGGCGTCCACCTGCGCCACGGCCACGCGGACCTCTCCCACGGCCTCGGCTCTACCGGCCAACTCGCCCACGACATCGGCCGTCTTCCCCGAGCGCAGCTCCGCCACCTCTTTCTGGAGTTCGACCAGCTGCCTCTTGAGCTTCTCCAGGGAGGGCAGGAGGGCATCCTCCTGCGCACCCAGAAGGGCCGCCGCCCGCGAGACCAGAGAGTCGCGCCCGCGGTAGTACTCCACGGCTCGACGACCAGTGACCGCCTCGATGCGGCGCACGTTGGCCCCGACGCTGCCCTCGGAAAGGATCTTGAAGGCCCCGATCTCGCTCGTGCGGCTGACGTGAGTACCGCCGCAGAGCTCCCGACTGAAGTCGTCGACCTCCACCACCCGCACGAAATCGCCGTATTTCTCGCCGAACAGGGCCACCGCACCCAGATCACGCGCGTGCTCGTAACTGGTGACGAACGTGCGGACGGGGTGATCCTCCACGATCTTGCGGTTCACGATCTCCTCGAGCTCGGCCAACCGCTCGGCGCCCAGGGGCTCGTGGTAAGCGAAGTCGAAGCGGAACTTGTCGGCCCGTACCGCCGAGCCCGCCTGGGTCGCGTCTTTCCCCAGGGTGGTGCGCAGCGCGTAGTGCAGTAAGTGCGTTCCCGTATGGTTGGCGGCCACCGCATGCCGGTGGACCGTGGAGATGACGGCCTTCGCTCGGGTGCCTGCCTCGAGCCGGCCGCTCACGATCCGCGCGGTGAGCACCTGCACGGCCCCCTGTTGTTGTACGTCGAGCACCTCGGCCCGGCCGGTATCGGTCTCCACCCAGCCGATATCCGCCGTTTGCCCACCGCCCTCGGCATAGAACGGGCTCTCGCGCAAAGAGAGGAGCGCCC
>JAMDDA010000084.1 GCA_023488925.1 Actinomycetota bacterium | reverse complement strand
CCCACCCCCTGATGCTGGGCGATGGGCACGATGCCGTGCCGGCGCAAGGTGGCGAGCAACCCGGCGATGTCCTTGATGCGCCTTTCCTCGAGCTTCAGCTCGTCGGCGAGCGGCACGGCAGAATCATAGGAGATATACCCGGTGGCGTCTTTGACGTCGATCACCATGGCGTTGATCTCGGTGGTGTCCACCAGCTCGAGTTGCGCGCCCAGGACCTTCGCGGACCCGGCCGCCCAGCTCGACAAGTAGATGCCCTTCACCGGTACGTAGGACAGGTCGCGGAAGGCCGGCAGGTCGACTACGGGCAACTCGAGCGCGGAGTCCCAGCGAGGCGGGAGCGCGGCTTCCACCGTCTCGCCACCCGGCCAGCCCGGGAGCGGTAGACGTAGGACGGAGCCGTCCCCTCCCGCCACGCGGCTGCCGAGCATCCAGAAGAACCAGAAGCCCACGAGAAAAGCCGCCGCCGCGCCGAGGCCGATGAGAACCACCGTGACCATGGCCTGGGCGCGCCGCCTGCGCGAGGTGAATGCCCCTCCCATCGTCCCCGTAGTCTAGCAAATCGCGGTTTCTGGACATGGTCGTCCATGCGGGGTTCTGGTACCTTGCCGGAGTCATGCGGTACGACAAGGTAATCCGTTTCTACGTGTTGGTCTTCGCTCTCGGGGCGGTACTTGGCTTGGGAGGTGGGCTGGTTTTCGGGGGCGCGGGCGACGTCGGGGGCTTCCCGGGCGGAGGCCGCCCGCCGGGGACCCCCGAGACGCAGGCGACCGGCGCAACCGGTGCCGCCACCCCCATGACACCGGAGAGGGCCGCCGCCATCGGGGCGAACGAGCTCGGGCTCATCCCCGTCTTGGAGTACCACCTCATCGGAACGCCCGAGTCCCAATGGACCCGGACGCCGGAGAACTTCCGCAAGGACATCGCCCTGCTGAAGTCGGAGGGCTATTACCCCATCAACCTCCGCGACCTGGTGACCGGCGCCATAGACATCCCGGCAGGCAAGACCCCGGTCGTCCTGACGTTCGACGACTCCAGCCCCGGCCAGTACCGGCTCCTGGAAGACGGCAGCCTCGACCCCGACTCCGCCGTCGGGATCCTGCAGGCCGCCGTGGCCGCCGGCAATTGGGCCCCCCGGGGCACTTTCTTCATCCTCCTCGACGTGAGGCCGAAGGACAAGATGGTGTTCGGCCAGCCCGAGTCCCGCCGCCGGAAGCTCAAGCAGCTGGTGGCCTGGGGCTACGAGGTGGGCAGCCACACGGTCACCCACCTCAATCTCAAGAAAGCGCCCCGCGAGGAGAGTGTCAAGCAGCTCGCTCTCTCGAAGGCCACCCTGGAACAATACATCGGAGGCGGCTACCAGGTGGAGACGATCTCCATTCCTTTTGGAGAGTATCCCGCGGACGACGCCCTGCTGTCCAGAGGGGAGTGGGAAGGGAAAGGCTATGCCTACATCGGCGCGGTCGAGGTGGCCGGGGGGCCCTCGCCCTCCCCATACTCGACGGAGTTCCGACCCTTGCACATCCCCCGTATCCAAGTGACGGGGGACGCCTTGGCGAACACCCTCCAGATGTTCAAAGACAACCCCGAGCTCCGCTATGTTTCGGACGGCGATCCGGCCGCCGTCTCTGCCCCCAGCCGGACCGCGGACAAGCTCGGACGGCTCCTGCCCGACCTTGGCCGACCCGTGATCAGGTACTGATCGGGCGAGACGCCGCCCGCCACCCTGCCACCCCGCCGCTCACTCCTCGAGCTCGAGACCCAGGCCAAGGTCGTGGGACACGACACGCAGAGCCGCTCCACACAGCCCGCAGTTCACGGCATCGCCGGCCTGTATCTCGAGACCGAGGTGCAGCCTGACATGACAGATGGGGCAGAGAGCGTCCACGTCCCTCTCCGCGCCCTGCAGGGGCACCTTCTCGCCGACGATCTCCCACAGCGGGTCATACTTCTTCGCCACTCTCAGCTCCTCCGGTCGAGATTCGACACCGACGGCGCCCGGAACCGGGCTCGATTCCGTGGAGTCAAGTCTCTCACAGCTTGCTGCGTCGCCTCAAGAGGCCGGCCGTCCTTCGAGCGGAGGCCCTCTGGCCGAAGGCTGCGCCTCGGTGTAATCTTCGCCGACAGACCCTCGTTCCCGACTGCTCCCGAGGCTACCCCGCACATGCACACGTCCCCGAATACGACGACCACCCGGCCCGCCATTGCTCCGATCCGCCCCTTCGATCTCGGCATCGTCCCCTACCGGGAGGCTCAGGAACTGCAGCGGCGCCTCCGGCGGGCGGTGGCGGGCGGGCTCCTGCCGGGCGCTCTGCTCGTTCTGGAGCACCCAGTCGTGATCACGCTCGGCAGCCGGGCCGGCCTCGCGGACCTGCGCGGCGAAGCCGTGGCCTACGGCAAACCGGTCGAAGTGGTGCACTCGGAGCGCGGCGGGGCCGCCACCCTCCACGCCCCCGGGCAGCTCGTGGCCTACCCCGTCATGCCCATCCCCGGCCGCGACCTGCGCCGCTACGTCCGCGGGCTGGAGGAAGTGCTCGTGCGCCTTCTCGCCGACCTGGGCATCGTCGCGGAGCGGAGCCTCGGTAGACCCGGCCTCTACGTGGCGGGCGACAAGATCGCCTCCGTCGGCCTCCGCTGCGAGCGCTGGGTCGCCAGCCACGGCACGTCACTAAACGTGTCTCTCGACCTCGCTCTTTTCGACCTCATCGTCTCGTGTGGGGAACACGGACTCCGGCAAACCAGCATCGCCGAGCTCACGGGCTCGGCTCCGTCCATGGAGGAGCTCAAGTCACGATACGTGCAGATCTTCGCCGAGGTTTTCGGTATCGCGCTCGCGCCCCTGCAACCCGCCACTCTGCGCCAGATTGCAGACCTGACGGGCGCTTGATGGGCGCCTGATGGGCACTTGACATTACTCGACGATCGAACGGAGCCGGCTTGCCGGGGGCTCGACGCGCACTTCACCGGCGCTTCACGGGGGCTCGACGCGCACTTCACCGGCGCTTCACGGCCACGGGCGTTTCACCGGCATTTCACGGGGGCTCGCCGCCCACTTCACCCGCGCTCGACGAGCGCTCGACGAGCGCTCGCGCACCGGGGGGAACGCCTGAAACGTCAGAGATAGCGCCGCGGCTCCCGGCGCGTAGTGACGGCCCACTCGGACCGGGGAGGAACCACCGTCGGAGCGGTTTCTCCCGCCTCCACCTTGAGAGGACGGTAGGTAGGACACCCGCGACCCTGGACATTCAGGCAGCACAGCTGCTCGACCCCGAAGAAGCACGTCCGGCATTCCGGCTCGAAAACGATCGCAGACGGCACCTCTCCCCTCTCCCTCAGTGGACCGGCTGGCGGATATCTACCGTAACGTCACTATCCGGTTGGCGCAACGGTCTGCCCGGACGTTATCCGCAAATTGCAGCAAATACTTTTCGGGAGCACCGGGGGGACCGAGCCGGTCGGCGACATTGGCGCGCGGGCCCGCCTGCAGTATGATCAGGGCCATGAGCGACAAGACGTCACAGCCCGGCAAACCGTGTCATGCCGACCGGTCCCAGCGCAAGAACTGCGTGTACTATCACGAGCCGACCGGACGCTGCACGCAGGGGACCACCACCTGGCAGGAGAGAGCCGCGAAGAAGGGGTGAGCGCAGGCAGCGGGCCCGGCGCAGGCAGCGGGCCCGGCGCAGGCAGCCACCGACTTGCCGCCACGGACTCACCTGGGTGGACTCGCTACCCACGGTCGCCCCACCGCCGCCGTCAACGCGGCCGCGCATCCGCACAAGAACGCCCCGTCCTGCGGGGCCTTTCGCCGAGCCATCTATGCCCACGGCAGGATTCGAACCTGCGGCACCTGGCTCCGGAGGCCAGTGCTCTATCCCCTGAGCTACGTGGGCGTGCGAGTGCGGGTCATTATACCGATTTCCCCGCTTCGGGCCAGCTCGCGCACGCGGCGGCCTCGACTGCGTGCGCCCTGACCAGCTCCGGGTAGCCTTTCTCCGGGAACGGCACCACCACGTGGTCGAGATCCGCCGGGAGAACGGTCCGCTCGAATACGGCCCGAGCCTCCCCGGTGAGATCCCGCGAACTGTGCCGCGAGCTGACGTGTGTGAGCACGAGCAGCCCCACGGCCGCCGCCGCCGCCACCTCCGCCGCCTCCTTTGCGGTGGAGTGACGCGTCTCCAAGGCACGTGCCTTCTCCGTCTCGGTGAAGGTGGCGTCGTGCACCAGCACGGACGCCCCGGCAGCGAAAGCCGCCAGCCCCGGGGTGGGACGAGTGTCACCGCTGACGACGATCTTGCGTCCAGCGCGGGGCTCATCCATCACCTGTTCCGGCTCCACGACCATCCCTGACTCCAGCACCACCGACTCCCCCAACTGGAGCCTCCGGAAATCGGGTCCCGGCGCCACACCCAGAGCCATGGCCTTCTCCGGGTGAAAGCGTCCGGGCCGCCGATCTTCCTCCAGGGACCAGGCAAGACTGGGAAGCCCGTGTTCCGTTCGTGCGGCTCTGACGGCGTACCCGTTCCCTTGGAACACAAGGCCGGCGGATACCTCGACGACTTCCACCGGGAACTGGAAGCGCCCGAACATGCGCTGCGCCACGTGCAGCATCTCCTCCAGCCCTGGGGGCCCGAAGAGGCGGAGAGTCTCCTCCCGCCCTTGCAGGCTCAGCGTCTTCAGGAGCCCGGGGAGCCCCAGGTAGTGATCCCCGTGCAGGTGGGTAAGCAGGACGGTGTCGATGCGGCCGAGACCCACGGACCGCATGAGCTGGCGCTGAGTGCCCTCACCGCAGTCGACAAGAATGCGCTCGCCGCCTCTGATGACCAGCAGTCCACTGGGACCGCGATCGACTGTGGGTACGGCGCCCGCGGTGCCGAGGAAGACGAGTCGGAGATCCAATCCCTACCCGTTCGCCTCGCTCGGACCCTCGACGAGGCGGCGCACCGCCTCCGGAGCCCAGCTGGTCGGGGACTGCAAGAAGATGGGGTTGTGGCACCCTTGCCACGTGTATCGGAAACCGTACGCCTGCTCCACCTGCGCCCGGCACTCCGGCAGGGGAGCCCGGCGGATCTTGAGGGCTCCGTACACGTCGCGCGCCGGGTTCGAGTGGAAGGGCGCGATGTCGAGCTCCGCTCCGAAGATCTTCTCCACGCAGCCGAAGTAGGTGGTGGGACCATCCTCATACGCGTAGACATAGCGGCACCCGGAGCGAAGACACTGTACGGGACGCACGACGCGCTCGCAAACGACGCCGCACGCGCGACACTCGACCCGGTTCTCTTTGAAACCGTCCCCGGAACCGTCGTATGATGGCGTGAACATAGGCCGGATTATACACCCGCCGGATTATACACCCGCGGCTCGATCCACCCGCTGCAGGCGATCGACCACCCCGACCCGAGGAGACAGACATGCCCACACTCTCGACTCCCCTTCCCCTACGGAGCCACACGTTGCGCAACCGCATCGTGATGCCTCCCATGGCCAACAACCTCTGCGACGACGAAGGACGCGTCTCCGACCGCCTGGTCGAACATTACCGCCGACATGCCGCCGGCGGTCAGGGGATGGTCATCGTCGAGCATGCCTACGTCACCCCTCGGGGACGAGTCGACCCGCACCAGCTCGGCATCGCCCGAGACGAACACGTGGCCGGCCTGGCCCGCATCGCCGCCGCTATTCACGAGGGGAATGCCGTGGCGATCGCTCAGATCACCCATGGCGGGGCACGCTGCCCCTCTTCCGCCACCGGTGCCGAGCCCTTGGGCCCCTCGGACATACGGGTGCCGGGCGATGCCGAGGACCCTCGCCCCATGACGCCGGCGGAGATCCAGGAGATTCCCGGCCTTTTCGCAGCGGCCGCCCGGCGGGCCCTGGCCGCCGGCTTCGACGGCGTCGAGGTACACGGGGCCCACGGCTACCTGCTCAACGAGTTCACCTCGCCCTTCACGAACCGCCGCAGCGACGCCTACGGCGGCAGTGTCGACGGGCGGCTGCGTCTTCCCTTGGAGACCCTGCGAGCCGTACGTGCGGCCCTGGGTCCGAGCGCCCTCTTGCTCTATCGCTTCGGAGCCGACGACGGTGTCGACGGCGGATTGACTCCCCACGAGGCCGCTCGGTTCGCTCCGCGGCTCGTCGAGGCCGGTGTCGACCTGCTCGACGTCAGCGGCGGGCTCTGCGGTTCGCGCCCGGCCGACCGCACCGGGCAGGGGTTTTTCGTGGAGGCCGCCTCCATCGTGCGCCGGGCGGTGACGATACCGGTTGCCGGCGTCGGCGGTATTACCGATCCTCTCATCGCCGACCGCATGATCCGGGAGGGCCTCGTCGACCTGGTATGTGTGGGACGGGCCCAGCTCAAGGATCCCGCGTGGGCCCGCAAGGCACTGGAAGCCCTGCGCTGAAGCCGGAATCGCCTTCATTCCCGCCGGCTCCCGGGCACCAGGCGCACCCTGGTCAGCGAGGCGAAACGGGCCCAGGATCGCACCGACTCCGAGTAGACGATCCGGCCGCTGACGCCGGCATCGGCGTAGCCTTCGACCATGACCAGACCGTGAACGGTCGCGCCGTCGAGGCGGAGGTCCCCGCCATCGACGAGGACGACGCCGTAGACATCGCCCGCACCGGAGAGGTCCAACCCAGCTCCACCGGTCACGAGCACAATCGCCGGCCGTTCTCCGGAGCGGCCGAGCTCACCTGCGGGCAGCGTCGCCCACCCGCCCACGGACGACGTGATAGACACGACCGAGGCAGCGCCGCCTCGCCCCGCCTCCTGCAAGAGAAGGAGCGTACCTTCGTCGAGTGCCCACCCGCCGGCGGCGGGCACGGTCACGCTTCCCCTCACGAGCTCTCCGCTGAACAGTGCGGAACCCAGGCGCACCGTGACCGGGTCTCCCTCCGCTCCATCCCCGATCACGGCGGCCTCAGTGCGCCCCGCGGCGAAGCGCAGCTCCGCGGCCGCCAGGGCGCAGCGGGGCAGCTCCAAACCGTCCCGGCCGCGCTCGAGGTCGGCGACCAGGTCGGGTGCCCCGTCGGCTGCATCCATCCGTACCTCCCCGTGGAGGATGTCCGCGTTCTCGTCGGCGGCGAGGCGCCCTTCGCCTTGCGGAGACAAAGGATAGGTCTCTGGGCCCCATGCATCCTGAGCCCTGGCAGCCAGCTGCGTCAGTCCGTCCTCCGCGGCCTGCAAGCGGGCACGACCCTCCCGCTCCGTGTCGAGAACCCCGGCTTCCACCGCACCCACCGTGGCCCAGGTGCCCAGCACCACGGCAGCGCCCAGACACAGCACGAGCACGATCAGCAGCACCGACCCGCGGTCACCTCTCACCGGGCCACCGCCGCATGCGCACGCAGCGGGACCGGGCGGGCCCTGTCTCCGCCGGGTTGCAGGCGAAGACTGAGCGTCACGCGGCGAACATCGCCGGCCCGTTCCGCGGGGACCCGGGAGACGCCGGAGAAACCGGTGCCATCGTAAAAGAAGGATGCGGCCGCGACTCCCTCGAGCATGGTCTTGTGATCGGTGAAGAGGTTCTTCGGGAAATCGCCGGGCACACTTCCCGGCCAAGGGCCCCTTCTGCGCATGAGCGAAGACCCGGCGATCTCCCATTCGATGAGCTCCGGAGCCGCTTCCCTCCCCGGGCGGCTTAGGAGCACGAGACGAGAGGGGGCAGCGTCGAGCACTACCCGGCACTCCGCTCCCGCAGTGTCGACGGCGGAGGCGCACCGCATGTCTCGCTCGAAGCGGGCAACGACGACGCGGGTCTGCGTAACCGCCACGGCGTGCTCGGTATCGTCGCCGGCGATCTGCTGCAGACGTTCCCAAACCGGAAACATGAGGGCGAACAGCACCAGAGCGAGCAGCGCGCCGACCAGGACCTCGACCAGCGTGAACCCGGTTTGCAGAGGCCGACTCACCGCGCGGAGTCCCGGGCTAGTAGTACACATGGACGCCGCCCTCCCACACGACTCCGCTCTGGCTCCGCCCGGCGTAACGGGTTTCGAACTGGTTTCCCGCCGGCGGCGTTCCCACGGCGGGCCCGCGGAAGGTGCGTACCTCGGTCACCTGGCTCGCCGCCGTTATCTCCACCGTGCCCACTCCGCCCGCCGGCAGATGCACGATGACCAACCCCGAGGCCGGACACGCTCCCCCGCCATCCGAACCGGCCGCTCCTGGCGCCGTCTGTGTGGGAACCCCGCCCGGGGCCAGGGCTATTCTCCACGGAACACCCCAGGCTCCGTGGGGTCTTCGGACCCGCACGGTCACCTCACCCCCTTGGGTCCAGAGGTCGGATGGTATCGGCCAGAGAAGCTCCTCCGCTCCGGTCGCATTCACTTCCCCCACAAGCCACCCATCCGCCCAAAAACCGACCGACAGCGGAGTCGCCCGCCCCCCTGCGTCGGCCACCACACGCAGGCTTCGCCCGGAAACCGTGCAATCCGCCACAACCGGCGCACCCCACCACCAGCGGTCGTTGCCCCCGACGCCACCCGCGCCGGCGGCGGCCTGGGCATCGAGGTGGAGAGACGCGTCTCGTAACGACAGCATCCCCTGCACCAGCGGCACGATCAAGATCAGCAGGAGCCCGGCGGCCACCACGACCTCCATGAGCACGACCCCTCGGTCGGCCCGTTCGGCGGCGCGATGCCCGCCGCCGTGGACGAAAGGCCGGAGTCTCACCGCGAGGTCCTCCAGGTGAGACCGCTCTCCGCGCGCACTACGACCGCGATGTCCCCGGCCGGGGCGGAGAAAGACACAGTGCCGGCGCCGTCGGGTGACCCGAAGGGGGCGGCGAAGTGCAGGTGGACTCCACCCGCTTCCTGCCAGCGGAGGATGTTGGCCCGGGGTTGGGGAGCCGGCCCGCCGAAACTGTAGACCTGGGCGGGTGCGGCCGGTCGCCCCAGGGCGATACCGCGGTGGTCGAGGCGAAGCTCCACCGGGCCGCCGCACCATGCGGCCTGGGCCTGTGCCTGGCTGACGGCGGCCTGGAACACCTGCGCCGCTCCGCGGGCCCCGGCCTGCGCGGTGACGTGCCCCAGCCCGATCACCGCTCCCGTCGCGCAGACCGCCAAAATGCCGAGAGCAACCAGCAGCTCGGCGAGCGTGTGGCCCGCGCCTCCGGGCCGACGAATGACCGGTGGGGCATGCATGCCCGCAGCGTACAAGACACCGGTCGCAGCGACGATACGACGTTGGTAGCAGAAGGGCGCTCCCCGGGCGCTCGTCGCCACCGGCGCCCCGCCGCCCACATGCAGGGCCCGGTACGCGCGCTCGCCGGAGCGCTCGTCGCCACCGGCGGGCTCGAGCCGGCCGCCGGGCGCTCGTATGGCGAGTCGGTTGACACCCCTGACACCGCCCTCTACTCTTGACGCCGCCCCGTTCAGCCGGAACCTCCGAACACACCCGAGGAAGACCATGATGACGCGCACGTCCCCAGCCCTGTCGGTCGCCCTCGCCGCTGCCACCGTCGCCTTGTTCGGAGCGCCCCTTCTCTACAGCACCGCGGTGTACCATCCCTTTTCCACGCCGAAAATCGCCGCGGTGGGACTGGCCGCCGGGCTGACCGTGCTCTCCGCCGCCCTCCTCCCCGGCTCGGGCGTCAACCTCCCCCGCGCTCCGCTCGTCGCGGTGCCGGTCGCCCTCGCCCTGGCCGGGCTCTCCTACGCCTTCAGCCCCCTTCCCGGCATTTCCCTGTGGGGCCGGCCGAATCAGGAGGTCGGCCTCCTGGTGGTTGCTTATTCCCTGATCCTATACGTCCTGGGGATGCTGCTCACGAGGCCCGTGGGATCCATCCTGGATCCGGTGCGCGTGGCCACCTGGGCCTCTCTCCCGGTCCTCTTCATGACGGGCTGGGCCCTGGCGGGCCTGCCCTTGTCCGACAACATGACGAGCTCGACCGGCGGGCGACCCAGCGCGACATTCGGCAATCCCGTCCACCTGGCCGCATACCTGGCCGCCGGAGCTGTGCTGGCCGCCGGCATGGGCCTACACGGGGAACGCCTGCGGACGCGTGTACCTGCCCTTCTCCTGGCGGCCGCCTGCGCGGTGGGCGTCGTGCTGGCCGCCTCCCGGGCGGCGCTGGCGGGTTTGCTCGTGGGTCTGGTGTTCCTGGCTGTGCCCGGCGGCCGCCGCCTACCGCGCAAATGGCTCGTTCCGCTTCCCCTTCTCCTGATTCTGGGATTGCTGGCAGGCGCCGCCATCAACCCCGGTGAATCGATACTCTACAAGGTGCGCAACATCACCGACCCGCGCCTCTACGGAGCGCGTTGGCACGCCTGGGCGATAGCGTTGGACGCCCTCCCGCAACGACCCCTGTTCGGCGTCGGCCCGGCGAATTTCGAACGCATCTTCTACCGGGCCCTCACCCCGGAGTTGATTCACGATTACTTCGCCTTCGAGCGCTTCACCGACGCCCATAGTTGGCCCCTGGAGCTCGCGACGACGTACGGGCTCCCCTTCGCGCTGGTGTTCGCCTGGCTTATCCTTCGCCCGCTCGTCCGCCTGCGCGCGCTGGACCCCTCCCGCCGCGCGGCGTATGCCGGCGCGCTCGCGCTTGCCGTGTCGTATCTCTTCAACCCCCTCGCCATCAGCACGCTGCCCTTGCTCGCACTGTACGCCGGTCTCGCCGGAGGTTCACCCACGGAATCACGAAACACACCGGGCTCCAGGCAGACCCTCCGTTCGCTCTCGCTCGCCGGGGGCACGGTAGTGGCCTTGGCCCTGCTCTTCCCGGCGCTCTTCTTTCTGCGGGCCGACTTCGAACTGCGGCAAGGGAGTCTGCACGACGATCTGGGCAGGATGCGGAGTGCAGCGGACGGACTCAAACCCGGCCTCCCCTCTTTCTACTATCCTGCCGGTCGGAAGCTTTCGTATGAGGTCAGCAAGGACCCCTCTCCCCAGAAAGCCGCGCTTCTGAATGCCTTCTACGCCGTCCCGCGGAGCCTCGACCCGGAAGAACCCGACACGGAACTCCAATGGGGGGTCGGGCTCCTGGGAGCGAAGCAATACGAGCAGGCGATCGCCCACATCGAGCGGGCCCTCCAGATTGCTCCAGGTTCCCCATACCCCCTCAGCCTACTGGCCATCACGTACCTGGAGATGGGCCAGCCCCGGAAAGCCCTGCCCATCCTGGAAACCCTCCGGCGCGATTACCCGGGAGAGGAGGGCGTGCGCAAACTGCTTGACCAGGCCCGGAAGGAGGCCGGCGCCGGCTAGTTCGGGTCCGGACCGCACACCTCACGAGGACCCACGGGGACCGCACACCTCACGAGGACCCACGGGGACCGCACACCTCACGAGGACCCACGGGGGCCGCACACCTCACGAGGACCCACGGGGACCGCACCGAGGAGGCTGCCGAAGAACCCGGTACTGCGCCACGCACGGCTGCATCGCACATCCACCCCTCCC
>JAMDDA010000060.1:1500-11538 GCA_023488925.1 Actinomycetota bacterium | reverse complement strand
TGGTCGGCGGCCAGCATGGTCTCCTCGTCGTGCTCCACCACGATGACCGTGTTGCCCAGATCGCGGAGGCGGAGCAGCGTCTCGATCAGCCGGCGGTTGTCGCGCTGGTGCAGACCAATGGAGGGCTCGTCGAGAATATAGAGCACCCCCACCAGGCTCGAGCCGATCTGCGTGGCCAGGCGGATACGCTGCGCCTCGCCCCC
Organism: Actinomycetota bacterium; assembly: GCA_023488925.1. GTDB lineage: Bacteria > Actinomycetota > Thermoleophilia > RBG-16-64-13 > RBG-16-64-13 > JAMDDA01. Next base: position 11,335 of record JAMDDA010000060.1, on the reverse strand, counting down.
GGAGAGAGTGGCCGCCGTGCGGTGCAGACTGAGGTAACCCACGCCCACCGCCTCCAGAAACGAGAGCCGCTCGAGAATCTCTTTCAGCACGCGTCCCCCGATGAGGCGCTCCCGGTCGGTGAGCTCGAGGTTGCGCAAAAAACGCACCAGCTCGCTCACCGAGAGCAGACTGAGCTCGTGCAGGTTGAGTCCTCCCACCGTCACAGCCAGACTCTGCGGCTTGAGGCGCGCCCCCTTGCAGGCCGGGCAGGGCACCTCCGCCATGTACTCTTCGATCTTCTGCCGCATATACTCGGAGTCGGTCTCTCGGTAGCGCCTCTCCAGGTTGGGGATGATGCCTTCGAAGGTGGTCATGTAGCTGCGCTTGAGGCCGCGGCGGTTGACGTAGGAAACGTAGAGTCGCTCCCCTTTCGTGCCGTAGAGGAAGGCATCCTGCACCTCTTTGGGCAGGCTGCACCAGGGGGCATCCACGTCTATCTCGTACTTCTCGGCCAGGGCCTGGATGATCTGCTCGTAGTACTGGGAGGAGGTCGTGCTCCAGGGGAGCAGCACGCCTTCGGCGATGGACCGCTCCGGGTTGCCCACGACCAGTGTCGGGTCGATCTCCCGCCGGGAGCCGAGACCGCCGCAGGTCTCGCAGGCGCCGTGGGGCGAGTTGAAGGAGAAGATACGAGGCGCCATCTCCGGGAGCGACACCCCATGCTCGGGACAGGCCAGGTTCTCGGAGAAGAGGATACTGGTGCGCTCCTCCTGCCCTCCGCCGGTCGGTTCGTAGACGTCGACCTCGATGAGCCCCTGGCCCTCGGTCAGGGCCGTCTCCACCGAGTCGGAGAGACGGCGGCGGATGCCCTCCTTCATGACCAGCCTGTCGACCACGATGCTGATGTCGTGCCGCACGTTCTTGTCGAGCTCGGGGAGATCGCCGTCGGTGGTGTACTGCCGCCCGTCGATCTCCAGACGGGTGAAGCCCTCGCGGCGCACGCGCTCGATGGCGTCTTTGTGCCAGCCCTTCTGCCCGCGCACCAGCGGTGCCCGGATGGCGAACTTCGTGCCCGGCTCCAAGCCCAGGATCTGGTCCACGATCTGCTCCTTGCTCTGACCCTCGATCGGCCGGCCGCAGATCCAGCAGTGTGGATGGCCGATGCGGGCATAGAGCAGGCGCAGGTAGTCGTGGATTTCCGTGACCGTGCCCACGGTGGAGCGGGGATTGCGCGAGGTGGTCTTCTGGTCTATGGAGATGGCCGGCGACAACCCCTCGATGGAATCCACATCGGGCTTGTCCATCTGCCCCAGGAACTGGCGGGCATAAGCCGACAGGCTCTCCACATAACGACGCTGCCCTTCGGCGTAGATGGTGTCGAAGGCCAGACTGGACTTGCCCGAGCCGGAGAGGCCGGTGATGACGATGAAGCGGTCGCGCGGGAGCCGGAGGGAGACATCCTTGAGGTTGTGTTCCCGAGCGCCGAGGATGACAAGTTCGTTCGTGCCCATGGAGAGCAGAATTCTACCACCGGGGCCAGACGGAAGCCGGGGACCCTCCCGACCCGGCGCCACCGACAGGATGAAGACGCGAGGACCGCTGGATTCCGACTCAGAACGGGAGACCGCCTGCTTCGGGCGGGACGAGCTCTACGCCGACCCCCTCCGTCCGTGCCTCCACGAAGGCAGGGAGCGCCTCTCGACCCCCTCCCACCCACGGCGCCCCGTGGGCGAAGAGGAGGTGGTCGAAGTCGCGCTCGAGCAGGCGCGAGAAGGCCGCGAGCAATCCCCGCTTCACCACTTCCGCCCGGACTCGAAAGCCGTGACCTCCTCACCGTGAGTGAACTCGTGCAGCCCGTCCCGATGGCACCAGACCCGACAGCCGAACGCCCTCACGAACTCCCCGCTGTGGCGATAGTGATGGCGGTTGGTCAAGAACACGTGGTCGGGAACAGTGCGACCTGCGAACCAATCCAGCCCTTCGTCCGGTACCCGCGGGTCGACGAGCACAGCTCCCTCCGGACCATCGAGGTAGTAGGAGCTCACGGGCATGTTGATGTGATCGTGTACCGTGACCCAGTGGAAGACGCCGGGCAGAATCTCGTTCATGGCAACCTCTTGGTGGTCGGTGGGCGACAGGGTGCAACACAGGTACCCGGTCCACCCCCGGACGGAGACCCGGCGCCGTACCCGACCTTTTTGCTGTTGAAGCCACGCCGCGGGCTTCCCGACATCAGTAGTGTCGGGAATCTTTCCGGTGAACAACCGGGACCGCGGGTACTGAACGGCACGAGAGGAGTGGCTCAGTTTTCGACCGGCGGATTTGCCCCATTATTCAACCGGCGGCGACACCTCACCTGCAGGTTGCTGCGGCACCGGCCTTGTGAAGACCATGCCGGCCTCATGAGACCTCACCCGTCCACCACTTCTTCCGTCGTGAGGACCTTGGATGGAGGGATCCCAGATGGCTGTTGCCCGACCGGCTCCTGGCAGAGCCCCTTGCCATCCTGCTCGATCTGAACCCGCTGAACGGCCAGGTGCCAGAGACCCGGACCCGCAAGGCCAGGCGAGCCGGGCTCCGCAGTACCAAGGCGATTCTATCTCAGGAAACCAAGAACCCCACCTGGGGCGGGGCCTTTGGTTCGAAGATCGAAACTATGGTGGAGGTAAGGGGACTCGAACCCCTGGCCTCAACGCTGCCAGCGTCGCGCTCTCCCAGCTGAGCTATACCCCCACGTACAGCGGGGGTGGATTATACCCGCTGCTCCCAGGCGGTGCAACCGAACGATCGCCGCCCCGGCGCCCCCGACAGGCGTGCGGGGAGCCGGCGGGCCCGCCGCGGCGGCCCGCTCATTCGATGACCTCCGCCGGCGCTTCTTTCCAGAGCACGTCGAGGCGGTAGAACCGGCGCGCCTCGGGCGTGAACACGTGCACGATGAAGTCAAGGTAGTCGAGAAGGATCCATTCGCCGTGGGCCTCCCCCTCGGCGTGGCTCGGCACGAGGCCCAACTCTTTCTTGAGTTTCAGTGCCACCTCCTCGGCGATGCGCCGGGTCTGGCGGACACTGCGGCCGGAGCAGACCACCAGGTAGTCCGTGTAGGTCACCAGGCCGTGCATGTCGAGTATGCGGATATCCTCCCCTTTCAGGCCCGAAGCCGTGGCCGCGGCCAGCAGGGCGTACCGGCGGATGAGTTCGAGCTCCTCGGAAGTGTGAGGCGGACGGGGATGCTCCCGAGCGGGGACGCCCGACTCGGGTCCGGGGGCGACCGGGGCTTCGCCGCCGGCGACCCGTGGCTCCTTGTCTTCGGCCATGCGGCTCTCTACTCCCATTCGATGGTCGAGGGGGGCTTGCTGGAGATGTCGAGGGCCACCCGGTTGACCCCGGGCACCTCGTTGATGATGCGGCTGGAGACACGCTCCAGGAGCTCGTAGGGCAGACGGGCCCAGTCGGCGGTCATGGCGTCGTCACTCGTGACCGCCCGGATCACGATGGGATAGGCATAGGTGCGCTCGTCGCCCATCACTCCCACGCTGCGGATGGAGGGCAGCACGGCAAACGATTGCCAGAGCTCCCGGTAAAGCCCGGCGCGGCGCACCTCTTCGAGCAGGATGGCATCGGCCTCGCGCAGAATGGCGAGCTTCTCCTCGGTCACATCGCCGATGATGCGGATGGCCAGCCCGGGCCCGGGGAAAGGCTGCCGCCAGACGATGGACTCGGGCAGGCCGAGCTCCTCGCCCACCACCCGCACCTCGTCTTTGAAGAGCATGCGCAGGGGCTCCACCAGTTCGAAGTCCATCTCCTCGGGAAGGCCGCCCACATTGTGATGCGATTTGATCTTCGCGGCGTCACGCGTGCCCGACTCGATGACGTCGGAGTACAGGGTGCCCTGCACCAGGAAACGCACGTCGCCCAAGCGACGAGCCTCCTCCTCGAACGTGCGAATGAACTCCTCTCCGATGATCTTGCGCTTGCCCTCCGGGTCGGTCACTCCGGCCAGCCTGCCCAGGAAGCGCTCTTGGGCCCGCACGTGCACCAAGGGCACGTGGAAGTGGTGGCGGAAGGCGTTCTCGACCTCCTCCCCTTCGCCCTTGCGCATCAGCCCGTGATCCACGAAGATGCAGGTGAGCTGGTCGCCCACCGCCCGGTAGGTGAGGAGGGCGGCCACCGACGAGTCCACCCCGCCGGAGAGACCACAGATGACCCGACCCGTACCCACCTGGGCTTGGATGCGCTCCACCGCCTCCTCGATGATCGACACCGGCGTCCAGGTAGGCGCGATGTCGCACACGCCGTAGAGGAAGTTCTTGAGTAGATCCTGGCCGTAGCGGGTGTGGCGCACCTCGGGGTGGAACTGCACGCCGTACAGCCGCTTCTCGGCGTTCTCCATGGCGGCCACCGGAAGGCTGCGGCTCCGGGCGGTCACGGTGAAGCCCGGCGGCGGCTCGAGCACGGCGTCGGCGTGGCTCATCCAGCATGCCTGTTCGGCGGGAAGGTCGCGGAAAAGGGGGCTCTCGGCCACGACGGTCAGCGTCATGCCCCCGTATTCCGCGTGCTCCGGGCGGGCCACCCGGCCGCCGTTCATCCTGGCCAGCAGCTGCAGACCATAGCAGATGCCGAGAACGGGCACGCCCAGCTCCAGTATCCCCGGGTCCGGGGTGGGGGCACCGGCGTCGTTCACACTGCGGGGCCCGCCGGAGAGGATGATGCCTGCCGGCCGGGCGGACGCGATCCGGGCCAAAGGGGTGTCGTAGGGAATCAGCTCGGAGTACACCCGACACTCGCGCACCCGCCGGGCGATCAGTTGGGCGTATTGCCCGCCGAAGTCCAGCACGAGCACTCGCCGGGCCTCCTCCTCCCGCCTCATACGGCGGCCACCTCCTCCAACTCCACCGCCGCTTCCAGCCGCCGCACGTCGGCAGCCGAGAAGACGCCGGCGCCCGGAGTCAGAGCGTTGGCGGCCGCACAGGCAAGGGCAAAACGGATACACTCCTCTTGAGACGCCCCTTCCATCAGCTTCACCGCAAAACCGCCGACCATGGCGTCACCGGAGCCAACGGTGGAGACGGCATCGACCCGCGGGGCCCGCCCCAGTATGGTGCGCGAACCGCTGCCGGTCGCCAGCTGTGCGACGCAGCCCAGCTTGGACTTGATCACGGCCGACACCGCCCCCAGCTCCCGCAGGTTTCGGACCGCCTGCACGAAATCGTCGTTGCTGCTGAACTCATAGCCGATGATCATCTCGGCCTCCACGCGGTTCGGAAACACCATGTCCGGGCCGGCCTTGATCCCCAGGCGCAACGGCTCCCCGTGGGTGTCGAGAAAGACCGGAGCACCCTGGCCCTTGAGCAGGGTGATGAGCTCGGCGTAGATGTCGAGGTCGACACCCCGAGGGAGACTCCCGGCCAGGACCACGACGTCGGCGGCCTTGGTCAAGTACTCGAGCTTCTCCCGCATGAGCTCGAGTTCCTGGGGGGTGATCTCCGGGCCGTACTCGTTGATCTCGGTTACGGTGTTGGTGGTGGGGTCGATCACGGCGGTCGACGTGCGGGACTCGTCCTCGATGCGCACGAAATCCGAAAGGATACCCTCCCGATTGAGGTCGGCGATCAGGCGGTCGCCGGTCCGGCCGCCGGCGAACCCCGTGGCGATGACCGGCTGACCCAGGGTCTTCACCACGCGGGCCACGTTCACGCCCTTGCCGCCCGGCAGGGTCAGGGTCTCCGTCGAGCGGTGCCGAAACCCCACTTCGAAGTTCGGTACCGTGAGGGTCCGGTCGATAGCCGCGTTGAGGGTGACTGTCAGGATCATGCGAACCTCGATGCCAGGTTATGGCGGGTCAGATGTGCGTGCTCAGCCAATACTTGAAGCGATCCCACAGGTAACGGAGCTTCACGGCCAGGGTGGCGCGCTCGACGGCCCGCTCCGCGACCAGTTCGACCTCGCCGGCGGGTCGGCCGCCCACCGTATACACTACTTTACCAAGGACCTGCCCCTTCTTGATGGGCAGAACGAGGACATCCGCGACACTCACCGTCCTGGCGATGGGATCGTCGGCGTAAACGGTGCGCACGAGCTCCCTCTCGGTGACGAGAGGGAGCTTCTCTCCGAAACGGTAGGGCACGTCCACTGCGGCCATCGCCCGGTCTTTCTCGGTCAGCACGACGCGCTGATACTTGCCGAAGCCGTACTCCAGGAGTTTCACGGTATCGGTGTCGACACCGTCCTTGGTGGGCTCGCCCAGAATCACGCTGATCAAGGAGACGCCATCGCGGGAGCCGGAACCCACCAGGCAATAACCGGCCTTGCGGGTATATCCGGTCTTGATACCGGTGATAAAAGGCACCTTGCCCAGGAGCGCATTGCGGTTGTGCAGCGTGCGCTTGTAGGCATGCCCGGGCCAGGGAATGGTCACCGTGATCGTCGAGACCAGCCGGCGAAACTCCTCGTTCTGCATGGCGTAGCGGGCCAGGGTGGCCATGTCGCGGGCGGAGGAGTAATGCTCCTTGGCTTCCAACCCGTGGGGGTTGGCAAAGCTGGTGTTCGTCATGCCAAGCTGGGCAGCCTTCGCGTTCATCTTCTCGACAAAGCCGGCGACTGTGCCGGCGGAGGCCTCGGCCAGAGCCACGGCTGCATCATTGGCACTGCGGACCATGAGTCCATAGAGCAGATCGCGCACGGTGAGTTTTTCGCCCGGCTGCAACCAGATCTCCGACTCGCCCGCGGCCGCCGCAGCGGGGGAGGTCGTGACCACCCTGTCCGGCGGCAGAGTCTCGAGGGCCAATATCCCGGTCATGATCTTGGTGAGGGAGGCTATAGAGCGGCGCTCGTCGGCGTTTTTCTCGAAAATGACACGGCCGTCTTCCATGTTGACGAGGATCGCGGACGCCCCGCCGACCGTGGGAGGGAGCACGCCGTCCGTCGGCGCGGCCGCCGCCGGGGCGGCGATCGCCATAAACCCGAGAAGGAGAAGAAGCAGGGAAAATGCCGGCAGCAGCCACGCTGCCCTTCTCGCGAATCTCGGGGTCATGGCGCCGAGTATAGCATGGGGGTTTCCGTGCTCCGGAAGGACCCGGTGCTATACTCGCGCACCACGAGGCCGGTACCAGTAAGGAGGCGTGACATCGGCGAGGCGCTGCGCACCGCCTGGAATCGGGTGCTGCACAAGCAGTTCCTTTTCGTGTACCCCTTGCTCCTTGGCCTGGTAAACGCCCTGGCCTTCTTCGCGGTCTACGCCGCCCTGGGCGGACCGCTCGACTGGAGCGCCTTCGCCGAAGCCCATTTCGCCCCCTGGGCCTACCTGCAGGAGCACCAGCACGAGCTTCTCTCCGGCCCGCTGCCCCTGGCGGCGGCCACCCTGGCCGGGCTTACGGCCGTGTTCCTGGCGGCGAGCATCCGGGCCCCGTACTTCCACGCCATCACCGGGCGCGAGTACCCGAAGGCGCCGCGCACCTGGAGAGACGTCTACCGCCTGGCCGTGCTCTACCTCATGCTCGATGCGCTCTTCTACCTGGTTCCCGCCGCCCTGCGACCGGGCTCCGACGCCGCCCTAGCCGTGGGTCTCGCGCTCCTGTTCGCCAACCTGCTCTTCCTCTACGCCGACTACGCCGTGGTCTTCGAGGGCCTTTCGCCCGTCGCCTCGATCCGGCGGAGTGTGGACCTGCTTCTCAAGAACCCCCTGGCCGCATTCGCGGTGACGGCGGCCTCCTACGTGCTGTGGACCCTGGTAACGAGTCTCTACGGCGCCTACTACTCGGGCGGTAACGGGGTTTTCGTGCTGTTTCCACTCAGTCAGATGCTCGCGGAGGCGTTCGTCACCGTGCTCCTCGACACGTTCCTGATCTTCATCTACGACTACTTGACGAGGACCTGAGCACATGAGGAGTAGCCTGCGCCTCCACACCGCGTACGCCGTCGAGGAGACGGCCACCCGGCACCAGGAACGGGCGCTGATCCTGAGCGCCGGCCGCTGGGGAGGAGCGGAGATCCGCCCCACCCGCGTCTTCCTGTGGCTGGGGCCGCATGACCCGGACCGCGAGCGGGTGCTGCCCCTCGGACTGGAGCCGCGGTTGTTGCGCGTCCCTCGGCGGCGGCGCCACCTGGAGGTCGGCTCCTGCCGGGTGAGCTTCCTGGGCAACCCGGCCGTGACCTTGACCCTTTTCGCCTACAACGCCCTCAAAAAGGCCCGCGGCCACCGCTGATGCGGCGCCGGCGGCAGCTCTCCGCCCCCGGTCGGCCCGCCCGGCCGGCGCCCTCGAAGTTCGCCCCGGTCGGCCCGTCCGGCCGGCGCCCCCGCGTGTCACCCCCTGGGTCTGCGGCCGCCGGCGTCGCTCAGGCGGGAGGTATGCGGAGCTCGGTTCCGACCCTCAGACTGGTGGGGTCGGTGATGCCGTTGAACTCCAGCAAACGCTCGGTGGAAACCCCGAAGCGCCGGGCGATGGAGGCCGGGGTGTCGCCCTTCTCGACCACATAGGACCTCACCCCTGCCCCGGCACCGCCGGAGCGAGCGCTTTCGGGGCCCGGAGAGGTCGCCTGGGTCGCACCGGGCGCAGCAGGCTGAGATGACGGCACGCCCCCGGCGGGGCCCTCGGAGCCCGCCTCCGGCGAGTCGCCGCCCGAAGCTCCGTCCCTCCCGGCGGGAGCGCCGTCTCCGCTCAGAATGACGATGGTGGTGGACGGCGCCTGTCTTACCGGGAGTGCCGCGGGCCGGGGGTCCACCGGCAGGAGACCGCTCAGTGACACGAGACTGACCACGGTCACGACCGCGGCCAAGGCGAGAAAGGGAGCCGCCACCCGCCAGGCACCGCGCCGAAGATCGTCGGCGGTGCGCACACGGCGGCGGTGCGCCCCCGAACGGGCTCCCACCGGTTCCACGATCTAGCCCCTTCCTGCCGCCCGCCACAGGGCGGCGCGCATGGACTCGGCCTCCTCCCGAGCGGCCTCGACCCAGGGGGCGCTCCGGACGCGGTAGGCGTACAGAATGGCACGGGCCGAGGTGACCAGTGCCCCGGTGCCGTCCTGGTCGAAGACGCCGGCCAGATCGGCCGCACGGGCGCCTTGTGCACCGTACCCGGGCACCAGGAAGAGGATTCCCGGTAGGGCGGCCCGCAGGGCCGCCGCCTGGGCGGGGTGCGTGCCCCCCACCACCGCGGCCACCGACGCATACCCGCGCTCGCCCCGCGTCCCGTCCGCCCAGCCCCGCACGAGGCCGGCGATTCGCTCGTAGACGAGGTCCCCGTCGGCCAACTCCCGGTCTTGGATCTCCGCCGACGTGGCATTCGAGGTCTTGACCAACACGAAGACACCCTTGCCCTCTTCACGCGCCCTGCGCAGGAACGGCTCGAGACCGTCGGAGCCGAACCAGGGGTTCACGGTGACGGCGTCGGCGCCGGCGACCTCCAAGTGCGCGCGGGCGTACGCTTCAGCGGTGGACCCGATGTCACCCCGCTTGGCATCGGCAATGACCACGTACCCGAGCGAGAGGGCCGCCTTCACCACCTCCAAGTACAAAGCGTATCCGGGTGCTCCCAACGCCTCGAAATAGGCCAGCTGGGGCTTGACCGCCACCACTTGGTGCACGAGTCCGCTGAGCAGGGTGAGCAGGAACTCGCGGCAGGCGCCCGCCGCCCGGTCGAGCTCACCCCGGTAGTCGAGAGCCTCGTGCTTTTCGCGCACAGCGGGAGGCAGCGCTGCATAGTCGGGGTCAAGCCCGAGCACGACATGCGATCGCTTGGCTTCGATGTCCGCCAGCACCTGCGGCCACACCTCCTCCGCATCGCCCATCACCACCGCGTCGCAGACATTGCGCAGATATTCCGGCGCCAGGCTGGCCATCGGCCCGCCCATGATGACCGTCTT
>JAMDDA010000060.1:0-1490 GCA_023488925.1 Actinomycetota bacterium | reverse complement strand
CGGTGGCCGCCAGCACCCGATCGGCGAAGTGACTCAACGAAACCTCCCCCGGCCGTCCCCACCCCGGTGACAGAAAGGGCCGCCCTCGCAGGCGGCCCCACACGGAGCAAGGGAGTGTGGCAACTACCTGACGGAGTTCTTCAGAGCCGAGCCGGCACTGAACTTGGGCACCTTGGTGGCCGGAATCTTGATCTTGGCTTTGGTTTGTGGGTTGATGCCCTCGCGGGCCTCACGTTCCTGCACGTAGAACTTACCAAAACCGGTGAACTGCACTTCTTCGCCGGCCTCGAGGGACTCCTTCACCACATCGAGGAAAGCGTCAACCGCCGCCCCCGCGTCTTTCTTGCTGAGGCCCGTCTTGGCCGCGAGCTTCTCGATGAAATCAGACTTCGTCACCGTCTACCTCCCTTGTTTGCGGTCTTGCGCCACCTTAGCAAAGAGGCCGGGTGCACACAAGCTTGGAAGCCGCGTGCCATGCGGGTTTCAGGGACCCTCCACCCCAGCCGCGATGCCCAGCTCCGACGCCGTGAAGAGGGGGTGCAGCGTCAGCCCGGCAGCCGCCAGCGCCTCCTGGCCGCCCTCCTCCCGGTCCACCACGCAGAACACATCCGCCACTACCAGTCCGCCTTCGCGGAGCCGGTGCGCAGCGCTCAGCGCCGCGCCTCCCGACGTCACGATGTCTTCGACCAGGGCCACCTGCTCGCCGCGCGCGAAGGTTCCCTCGACGCCCCGGCTCGTTCCATACGCCTTGGCCTCTTTTCTCACGATGAGGAAGGGTAACCCCAGCTCGAGCGACAGCCCGGCGGCCAGAGCAACGGCTCCGAGCTCCGGCGCGGCCAGACGGTGATAGGTCACGCCTCCGGCCAGGCGGTTCCGGATCATCAGGGCCATCTCCCGGACGAGGCCGCGCAACACCCGAGGCTCCGTCTCGAAGAGATACTTGTCGAGGTAGTAGCGGCTCCGCCGGCCGGAGCGCAGTACGAAATCACCCTCCAGGTAGGCCACACCCAGGAGCAACTTACCCAGGGAACGCTTCTCCACAGGGTCTCCTTGTCTCAGATTCCGGAAACGGTCATATCGGCAACGGCCACCGAGGGCGTCAAGACACTTGCCCCGAAGGGGATCCAGCGGGCGTCCCCGGCGAGGTCGGTGACGTTGCCGAGCAGGGACAGCAGGTCGGAGGCGATGGTGACCTCGCGCACGGGACGCCCCAGCGCCCCACCCTCGATGAGATGCCCGGTCGCCCCCACGGAGAACTCCCCGCTCACCGGATTCGCTCCGGAGTGAAGCCCGGTGATACTGGCGACATAGATGCCCTCGCCCACGCGGGCCACGAGATCGGAGAGGGTGCCCTCCCCCGGAGCGAGCACCAGGTTGGAGGGAGACACCCCGGGGCCCGCCCGGTATGAACTGCGGGCGGCGTTGCCGGTGGAACGGGTACCTTCCCCCTGTTTGGCGGCCGTGTAGGTGTCGTACAGGTAACCCCGCAT
>JAMDDA010000177.1 GCA_023488925.1 Actinomycetota bacterium | reverse complement strand
TTCTCGACCGGGGTGGCGATCAGCTCGATGATCTCGGGGATGTGTTCGGTGGCGTACGGCTCGATGTCGGGCCGGCCCAAGCCCAGGCGATCGGTGTCCTCGATGTAGGCGGCGGCGAACTCCCGCGCCACCTCGGCGGCAGTCCGCCCCTCGGCCAGAGCCCGCTGGATGATACGGTCGTCGATGTCGGTGATGTTCTCGACCAAGGTCACCCGGTAGCCCAGGGACTGGAAGTAGCGTTTGGCCACCATCGAGACGACGAAGGGGCGGGCGTTCCCCAGGTGGATGTAGTTGTAGACCGTGGGACCACAGAAGTACATGGTCACGTGGTCGCCGTCCCGGGGGACGAACTCGAGCTTCTCCTGGCGCAGGGAGTCGTACAGGCGCAGGCCCATCAGGCTCCCTCCCGTTCCGCCAGGTAGGCCAGAGCGGCGTCCACCCGCTGCTCGATACGGCTGCGCCCCAGGCCGGCCACCAGGTAGGAGAGCTCGGGACCCTGGTCGAGCCCGGTCAGGGCCACGCGCAGCGGCTTGTAGATGGCCTTGCCCTTGATGCCCCGCGCCTTGCCGGCCTCGGCCACCTGGTGGAGAACCGCCTTGGCCGTCTCCAGGTCGAGATACTCCCCGGTCGTGGCGGCCAGGGCGTCCTTGAAGAGGGCGAGGACGCTTTCCACGCCGGTCTCGTGCAGAGCCTCGAGGTGCACGGAGGCGGACAGGATCAGATCGTCCACGAAAAGGCGGGCGTAGCGGGGGGCGTCTTCCAATACCACCAGGTTGGGCTGGATGGCGGCGCTCACCACCTCCCGCTGGCCGTCGGCCAGTTCGATCCCCTCCTCGTGCAGGTAGGGTCTCACCTGCTCGGAGAGCGCAGCGGGGCTGAGCTCCCGGATATAGAGGCCGTTCAGCCAGTTCAACTTGTCCAGGTCAAAAATGGCCGGGCTGCGCGAAACCCGGGCAAGGTCGAACTCGGCCACGAGCTCGGCCAGGCTGAACTTCTCGCGCTCGTCGCCGGGGTGCCAGGAGAGCAGCGCCAGGTAGTTCACCACCGCGGGCGCCAGATAGCCCATGTCGCGGAACTCCCCGATGGAGGTGGCTCCGTGCCGCTTCGACAACTTGCCGCCGTCGGGGCCGTGGATGAGGGAGTGGTGGCCGTATACCGGGGCCGGCTCACCCAGGGCCTGGTAGAGCATGAGCTGCCGGGCCGTGTTGGTGATGTGGTCCTCGCCCCGGATCACGTGGGTGATCTTCATGCCGGCGTCGTCGATCACCACGGCGTAGTTGTAGGCGAAGCCGCCGTCGGTGCGCTTGATGATGAAGTCACCGATGACTTCGGAAGAGAAGGTGATGGGGCCGTGGATGAGGTCCTCGAAGCTTACGTCACCCGCCGGAACCTTGAAGCGGATTGCGGCCTCCTCGCCCGCTTCCAGCCGGGCCCGCACCGTCTCCGCCGGGAGATGCAGGCAGAGACGATCGTACTTCGGCATCTCTCCCCGGGCCAGCTGCTGTTCCTTCAGGGCGTCCAGCCGCTCCTGCGTGCAGAAGCAGGGGTAGGCCCAGCCGCTCTCCAACAGGCGGCGGACGCCTGCCTCGTAGAACTCGGTGCGCTCGCTCTGCCGATAGGGCCCGTAGGGTCCGCCCACATCCGGCCCCTCGTCGGCCTGCAGGCCGAGCCAGTGCAGGTCGCGGATGATGCTGCTTTCGTGGTCGCGCCGGGAGCGCTTGCGGTCGGTGTCCTCGATACGCAGCACCATCGTACCCCCGTTGTGGCGGGCAAAGAGAAAGTTGTAGAGAGCCGTGCGGGCACTCCCGATATGGAGCGTGCCCGTGGGGCTCGGGGCGAATCTGACGCGCACGTCGCTCACTGTGGCTCCCACCGTCGTTGCTGGCCTATGCGGAACCGGCCTGGCCGGGCCGTGCCCGGCGGCACGGATCCGGCTCCGCGCCGGGAGGTGTATGCTACACCAACCTGGAACCCGCCCCAAAACGCCGACGGCGGTACCGGGTGAGAACGGCAGAGCGCCACCCGGAGCCCGCCACCGGACCAGACCGCGCGGCGGCCGCCGGTCATCAGGTCCTTTGGCTTTCCCGCTGCACCAGGGCCACCGCCTGCGCGAAGATACCTTCGCCCCGGCCGGTGAAGCCCATCCGCTCGGTGGTGGTCCCCCGCAGGCCGACCCGCTCCGCCTCCACACCCAGGGCCTCCGCGAGCAGGGCGCGCATCGCCCCCCGGTGGGGGGCGATGCGCGGCTCTTCGCACACCACCACCGCGTCCACGTTCACGGGCCGCCACCCCCGCTCCGCGAGCAGAGCCACGACCCGGCGGAGAAGAACGATGCTGTCCGCTCCGGCCAGAGTGGGGTCGGAGTCGGGGAAGTAGTGCCCGATATCCTCCAGACCGGCCGCACCGAGCAGAGCGTCCATGATCGCGTGTGCGAGCACGTCGGCGTCACTGTGCCCGACCAACCCCCACTCCTCCCGCACACGGACGCCCCCCAGCACCAGGGCCCGGTCCGCCCCGAAACGGTGGGCGTCTACCCCCAGGCCGACACGCAACTCGCTCACCGACGGCGCTCCGCCAGGATGTGCTCGGCCACCCGCAGATCGGTGGGCGTGGTGACTTTGAGGTTCTCGGGCGAGCCTTCCACCATCGCCACGCGCCCGCCCAGGCCCTCCACCAGGGAAGCGTCGTCGGTGGCTGCGGCCAGAACCTCGTCCGCCTGCCCGTAGGCTTGCACGAACACGTCCCAGCGAAAGATCTGCGGTGTGAACGCCCGCCAGACACGGCGACGGTCGGGGGTGGCCGTCACCAGGCCGGCCTCGTCGACCATCTTCACCGTGTCGGTGCTGGGCAGACCCACCACCACCCCCGCCAGCGAGAGGTCGCCGCGGAGGCGGGTCACCGCGGCCTCCACCTCGGCGCAGCCCACCAGCGGACGGGCGCCGTCGTGGACCCCGACCAGCTCGGCCCCACCACGCTCCGCCAGGGCCCGCAGGCCGTTGCGCACCGAAAACGCCCTTTCGGCTCCCCCTCCCACAACGGCCACTACCTTCTCGAAACGCTCGGCCACGATCTCGGCTGAGCAGTAGCGTACGTCTGCCGGGTTGACCACCACGACCATGCAGGTGACCAGTGGGCAGTCATCCAGCGCGGCCAGGGTGCGCTGCACCATGGGGATACCCAAGAGGGGCAGATACTGCTTGGGACTGCCGACCCCCAACCGCAGGCCGTACCCGCCGGCCGCCACGATCAGGGCGAGGTGCTCCGCCTTCCCGGGCGCGGAGCGCGCACCCCCGGCCGGGTAGGCGTCACCCCCGGCCGGGTAGGCGTCACTGCCGTGCGTCCCCACCGCCGTCGCCTCCTCAGGACGCCAGGCGGGTGAACACCATCTTGCCCGAGGGATTCTGTAGGACCGAGGTCACCTCCACCTCCACATCCTGACCCACCTTGCCTCGGCCGCCTTCGATCACCACCATCGTGCCGTCGTCCAGGTAGGCCACCCCCTGATCCTCTTCCTTACCCTCGCGGATGACCCGCACGGCCAGGCTCTCCCCGGGCAGCACCACGGGCTTCAGGGCATTGGCGAGCTCGTTGACGTTCAGCACCGGCACGCCTTGGATCTGGGCCATCTTGTTCAGGTTGTAATCGGTGGTGAGGATGCTCCCCTCGAGTTCCTTGGCCAGCTTGAGGAGCTTGGCGTCGACCTCCGCCAGCCCGGGAAAATCCCGATCGGCGATGACCACCCGCTCGGAGGCATCCTGCAGAGCACGCACACACTCCAAGCCGCGCCGCCCACGCGCCCGGCGCAGGGGATCTCCAGAGTCGGCGATCGACTGGAGCTCCTCGAGAACAAAGCCGGGGATGATGAGATCACCGTCTACGAAGCGGGTGGGGATGATGTCCCCGATGCGCGCATCGATGATGACCGAGGTATCCAGGATCTTGGGGCTCACCGCCTTCTTTCCCGAGCCGCTCCCCAGGTTCTTGAAGCCCACCAGCCGGCCGATGTCCGCGTGCCGCTTGTAGGCCACGTAGGCGAAGACATAGCCTCCCAACGCGTAGACCAGCGGCGGCATGAACACGCCCACGACGGGCAGGTCTTTCAGGGCCAGGCTGACCAGAGCGGCCACCCCCAACCCCACGATCAACCCGAGAATGGTGACCAGGAGCGCCCCGGCGCTGACCTTGGACGTGGCCCGGTCGACCGAATGGCTGAGCCGCACGATCTGACGGCCGAGTAGGCCCCCCACAACGAAGCCCAGGGCGGCCCCGACCAGGACACCGACCCCGAACAGAAGGAGCGAATACATATCGGAAAAAGACGTATGAGAAAGAGCGATACCTGCCGTTTCGTAGCCGGCGACCCCGCCAAGGATCGTGAGGATCGCCCGCACGATCGCGACCATCCAGCCTCACCTCCTCTCCTCCTCGTGATGGACCAAAACGGAACGCACATGGTGGAAACCGGTCTCTTCTCCTACTCGCACTCCGCCCGCTCGCAGATCTCCGTCAGCAGGCTCTCCAGGTATTGCACCGCTTCGGCCTCCGGGATCTTTTTCGCATACATCAACTCGGAGGCCAGGATCTTCTTAACCCGCCCGAACATCTGTTTCTCGCCCGTGGACAGCCCTTTCGTCGCATCGCGGATGGCCAGGTTACGCACCACATCCGCCAGCTCGAATATGTCGCCCGATTTTATTTTCTCACGATTGTGCTTCAGTCGTCGGTTCCAGTTCTTGGGCATGAGGGTGGGATCTTCCCGTAGGACACCAACGACTTCCTCCACCATGACTTCGTCGATGACGGCCCGGATGCCCGCCCGCTCGGCCGCATCCACGGGGACCATGACCGTCATGTCGTTGTGGAGGATCTGGATCGTCATGTACTGCCTTGTCTCCCCCTGAACCTCCCGCTGGCAGATGTCCAGGATCCGCCCGGCGCCGTGATGGGGATAGACGACCTTGTCTCCTACGCTGAACACACCAAACTCCTCAGTCGTGCCGCCGTCCGGCCGGCCGGCCACCCCACCCCAGGCCTGCACCGGAGGCCGGCGCTTACCCGTAGCGTTCCAGCAGGTTGAGCTCGCGCAGCCGCAGAAAGCCTTCCTTGATGTCGTGGGCCCGGGCGGGTCCCACTCCCTCGACGGCCGCCAGCTCCTCCTTGGACGCGTTCAAGATGTCTTCCAGTCTGCCGAAGCCCTCCACCAGGTTGTTGATGACTCCTTTGGGAAGCCGGGGAATCTTCCGCAGCATCCGGAAACCGCGGGCCGACACGTGCAGCTCCAGGGCATCCACGTCGGGGTCGTAGCCGAGAAGCTGCCCGACCTTGCCCAGGCTGAGCAGGTCCTCCGGGTGGAGCGAGCTGAGCGCGGCCGCCACCTCCTCCGGGGTCAGGTCGGCGAAATCGGGCAGGTAATCCCGGATGACCGCCTTGCGGTCGTCCCGAACGTCGACCATGAGCTCCTCCAGCTGCATCTGAATGAGCCGCCCCTCGGTGCCGAGCTCGATGATATAGCGCTCGATCTCCTGAGCGATGCGCAACACCATCTCCGAACGCTGCAGCACGCTCAGAACGTCGTAGAGGGTGACCGCGTCTTCGAACTCGAGGGCACTGAGAGAGGTGGAAACCTGGTTCAACCGCGACTTGTACTTCTCCAGGGTCTGGAGGGCCTGGTTCGCTTTCACCAGAATGACCCGGATCTCCTCGAGCACATAACGGATCCCGTCGATGTACAGCGACACGACGTCCCGGGCGGCCGAGATAGAGAGCACGAGAGCATCGATCTGCTTGGCCACCCGTTCGGCCGTGCGGTGCCGGGTGCCGGTCTCTACCGAAGGGATGGTGGGATCGGGCATGAGCTGCACGTTGGCGTGCATGATCCGGCTCCCGTCCCGGTTGAGGAGGATGGCCCCGTCCATCTTGGCGAGTTCGTAAAGGACCATCGGAGAAAGCTCGACATCCATGCGGATGCCTCCCGAGATGAGGGGGGCCACCTCGTCTTCGTCGGCGAAGACGAGCAGGGCACCGGTACGCGCCCGCACGATGTTGTCCAGGGCGTCACGAATGGCCGTGCCCGGCGCAACGAGCTGCAGAGCTTCGACGAGCCGCTCGCTGGTGACCGTCTGCCTCTTAGCCAATGAGACCTCGCACGAGTTCGCGGATGTCCGTTACCGCCTCCAGGGAAAGGCCCGCCGGTACTGCGCCGTGGGCCCGGAGCTCCTCCACGTTCCTGCGCGGCGCCAACACCCGGCGAAACCCCCGCCGGGCCAGCTCCTGCAGGCGCACGTCACCATGAACCACGTAGCGCACCTGCCCGGTGAGACTGAGCTCGCCGAACGCCGCCGCGTCCCCGAGAGCCCGGTCGCGAAACGACGAAGCCACCGCCAGCGCGAGCGGCAGATCGGCCGCCGGATCCTCCACGGTCAGCCCTCCGGCCACGTTGGCGAAGATATCGCACTCGCCCAGGCTCAGGCCCGCCCTGCGGGATAGTACCGCCACCACCATGGCCAGCCGGTTGTGGTCCACGCCCCGAGTCACCCGGCGGGGCATGGCCAACCCGGACGGTGTGACCAACGCCTGCACCTCGGCGAGGAGGCAGCGCGTGCCTTCCATGGCCGCGACCACGGAGGCTCCGGGGCTGGCCGCCCCTTCCTCCAAGAAGAGCGAGGAAGGATCCGGCACATCGCGGAGCCCGCTGCCCGTCATCTGGAACACGCCCACCTCGTTCGTCGAGCCGAACCGGTTCTTGACCGCCCGCAAGATGCGGTACGGTTGACCCCGCTCACCCTCGAAGGCCAGAACGGCATCGACCATGTGCTCGAGCACCCGGGGGCCGGCAAGATCTCCGCTCTTCGTCACGTGACCGACCAGAACGAGGGTAATGCCCTTTCCTTTCGCCACCCGCAGCAGTTGTCCTGTCACCTCGCGGCTCTGGGATACCGAACCCGGGGGCGAGCTCAGGACGTCGGACCAGAGCGTCTGCACCGAGTCCACCACACACACCGCGGGCCGGTGCTCCGCCAGACAGGCCATCACCGGCTCGCAGCGGGTCTCGCTCACCAGTCGCAGCCCGTCCCGGGCGCCGGGGAGACGGCGGGCCCGCAGCTTGACCTGCGCCGGCGACTCCTCCCCCGACACCAGCATCGTCGGCACACCGGCCGCCTCCATGCCCAGCAGAGCCTGGAGCAGGAGGGTGGACTTGCCCACTCCGGGTTCTCCTCCCACCAAGACCAGCGACCCCCGCACGAGCCCCCCGCCCAGCACCCGGTCGAACTCACCGAGCCCGGTGACGATGCGCTCCTCGGAACCGGCCTCGACGTCGGCCAAGGTCACTACCGCCGGAAGGAGCCCCCGCTCAGCGCCCGGCGCCGGGGAGGCCGCCGGCACCTCTTCCAGCAGGCTGTTCCAGGCGCCGCAGTCGGGGCACCGCCCAAGCCAGCGGGGGCTCTGGTACCCACAGCCCCCGCAGACGTAGATGCTCCGATTGCGTGTCACTGGCCTCGCCCCGGCAAACGGTCTATGTGGGCTCTCCGGTCACGAGGACCTCCTCGGGGGCCGCCAGGGTCTCGACGATGGACAGCTTGTCGCCGTCCCGACCCATCACCACCGTGCTGCCGGGGGGGATGCGCCCGGTCAGGACTTCTTCGGCCAGCTCGTCTTCCACGTATTTCTGCAGGGCCCGCCGTAAGGGTCGGGCCCCCATCGCCGGATCGTAGCCGACCTCGACCAGAAGATCCTTGGCCTCGTTGGTGAGCTCGATGTTCAAACCGTTCTCCTTCAGTTGCACCCGGAGCCGGTTGAGCATGAGCTCGATGATCTCGTAGATCTGCTCCTTGGTCAGCTTGTGGAAGACGATGACTTCGTCGATGCGGTTGAGGAACTCGGGCCGGAAGACCTTCTTCAGCTCCCCCATCACCCGGGTCTTCATCTCACCGTATTCCAAGCCGCCCTCGAGCACCGGTTCCCCGAACCCCAGCACCTGGCCCTTGGAGATGGTGGCCGCGCCGACGTTCGAGGTCATGATGACGATGGTGTTACGGAAATCGACCGTGCGGCCCTGGGCGTCCGTCAGCCGTCCGTCTTCCAGGATCTGCAGCAGGATGTTGAACACGTCGGGGTGGGCTTTTTCGATCTCGTCGAGCAGCACCACGCTGTACGGACGCCGGCGCACCGCCTCGGTCAGTTGGCCGCCCTCCTCGTAGCCCACGTACCCCGGCGGGGAGCCCACCAGCCGGCTCACGGCGTGCTTCTCCATGTACTCGGACATGTCGACCTGAATGAGGGCATCCTCGTCACCGAAAAGAAACTCGGCCAGAGTACGGGCGAGCTCGGTCTTGCCCACACCCGAGGGACCCAGGAAGACGAAGGAGCCGCCCGGCCGCCGGGGATCCTTGAGCCCGGCCCGCGAACGGCGAATGGCCTTGGAGACGGCGGTCAGCGCCTCGTCCTGGCCGATGACGCGCTTGTGGAGCTCTTCCTCCATGCGCAGCAACTTCTGGGTCTCGGCTTCGGTGAGTTTGACCACGGGAATGCCGGTCCACATAGCCACGACTTCGGCGATCTCGTCCTCCCCGATGCAGGCCCGGGACCCCTCTTCGGAGTTCTTCCAGCGTTCCTCGAGTTCCTTTTTCTCGTTGATCAGACGGCGCTCGCGGTCGCGCAGGTTGGCCGCCTTTTCGAACTCCTGGCCCTCGATGGCGGCTTCCTTCTCCTTGCGCACCGCTTGAATCTTCTCCTCGAGCTCCCGATAGTCGGGCGGCGCCGTCATGGTCTGGATCCGTTTGCGGGAGGCCGCCTCGTCGACCAGGTCGATGGCCTTGTCGGGCAGGAAGCGGTCGCTGATGTAGCGGTCGGCCAGGTAGGCGGCCGCCTCCAAGGCCTCGTCGGTGATGCGGATGCGGTGGTGTGCCTCGTAGCGGTCGCGCAGGCCCTTGAGGATCTCGATGGTCTCCTCCACCGAGGGCTCTTTGACCATGATCTGCTGGAAGCGGCGCTCGAGCGCAGCATCGCGCGCCAGGTACTTGCGGAACTCGTCGATGGTGGTGGCCCCGATAGTCTGCAGCTCACCCCGGGCCAACGCCGGCTTGAGGATGGAGGCGGCGTCGATGGCGCCCTCGGCCGCCCCGGCGCCGACCAGGTTGTGGATCTCGTCGATGAACAGGATGATGTCACCCCGCTCGGTGATCTCCTTCATCACTTTCTTGAGACGCTCCTCGAACTCGCCCCGGTACTTGGATCCGGCAACCAGCGCCCCCAGGTCGAGGGTGTAGATCTGCTTGTCTTTGAGGAGCTCGGGCACCTCGTTGTCGGCGATGCGCTGAGCCAGACCCTCGACCACGGCCGTCTTGCCCACGCCCGGCTCGCCGATGAGCACCGGGTTGTTCTTGGTGCGGCGCGACAGGATCTGCATGACGCGTTCGATCTCGGTATTGCGGCCGATGACAGGGTCGAGCTTGTCTTCCTCCGCATACTTCGTGAGGTTCCGCCCGAACTGGTCGAGCACCTTGGAGGACTTCTTGACGCTCCCCGCCGGAGCACCGGGCTTTTGCCCCCGCCGGCTGGGACCGGAGAGGACGCGCATGACCTCCTGGCGGATGCGGTCGGCGTCGGCGTCGAGGTCGTTGAGGATGCGGGCGGCCACGCCCTCGCTCTCCCGCACCAATCCGAGCAGGATGTGCTCCGTGCCGATGTAGTTGTGCCCCAGGGAGAGGGCCTCCCGCAGAGCCAGCTCGAGCACCTTCTTGGCGCGGGGGGTGAACGGGATCTGACCCTGGGCTTCGTGCTCACCCTCGCCCACGATGCGCATGATCTCGCCGCGCACATCCTCGAGGGTCACCTCGAGCGTGCTCATGACCCGAGCAGCCACGCCGTCGCCTTCGCGCAGCAGGCCGAGCAGCAGATGCTCCGTGCCGATGTAGTTGTGTTTGAGGTCTCGCGCTTCCTCCTGCGCGAGGACCACGACCTGCCGTGCGCGTTCCGTAAACCGTTCGAACATGACTGACCTCTCTTACCTCTTCAAACGCGCTGCGTCGAAGGTTTCGCGCAAAATCCGCGCGCGGACTTCATCGAT
Organism: Actinomycetota bacterium; assembly: GCA_023488925.1. Taxonomy (GTDB): domain Bacteria; phylum Actinomycetota; class Thermoleophilia; order RBG-16-64-13; family RBG-16-64-13; genus JAMDDA01. The sequence goes on along the minus strand of JAMDDA010000177.1, from coordinate 1,610 downwards.
ACGGGGATCTTCCAAACCCCCGTGCACTCCGCCCATCTCTTCCACAGCCAGGTGACCGGGGTGCACGCGCCGCATGAGCGCGAAGGCCGACTGCGGGGTGATCCACGGGGCCTCGATCAGACCCATCTCAACCCCCACCTGCACGGAGGACACGAGGCTCACGGCTTCCGCCCAACCTACCGTCCAGGCGTGCCGGGCCACTCCGAGGGCCCGCCCCACATGGTCGCGCACGCGCACCGGATTGTCACGCAACAGGATCTTGCGGACGCTCCGCTCCTTTTCCACCAAGTCGCGCGCGGTGTCGAGAACGGTCTCGGTGATAAACAATTCGGATATTCCCCGGCCACCCCGGTTGGAAACCTGGAACAGACCGCCGGCTCCCTCCCACAGAGGCGTCAGCAGCAACCCCTGCGTCATCATCTGCAGGGCCAGGACGCCCACCCTGCCCGCCACCATGAGAGCCGGTATCTGGACGACGGCGTATGCCTTCAGACCGGTGCCCGCTTCATCGGGCCGGGCGGTGAGATATCCCCAACGTTCGTCGAACGCGTAGGTCATGCCCCGCTCCAGACTGTCGTCGATCGCATCCACCATAGCCCAAAGCTCGGACAGACGATCGCCTTCCCTGGCCGCCAGCAGCCGCAAGTGGTCCTGACCGTTGATCTCGAGAGTAGCCCTGCCCCCCTGGTAGAGGGCGAAGGCCGCGGCCTCGCGCCGGCTGCGGGCGAAGGCTGGAGTCATGAGACCCCTCTCGACCAGGTAGGCGCGCTGCACGGGCGAGAGGGACTCCAGCTCGAAGACCTCCCACTCCCCGGGACCGCCGGTGCCGCGCAGTGTATGCACCACGCGGTCGCGCAGCTCCTCGAGAAGCCGGCGGTCGGCCACATGGGGAAACGGCACCGCCGCGTCGTTGCGACTCACGCCGACGCTGGTGACGAGAACGTCGTGGTTCTCCCTCACCCTTCCTCCCCCGGTCCTCCGCTCAACTCGGCCAACCGGTCACGCACGCCGGCGGCCTCTTCGTAGCGCTCCGACTCCACCAACTCCGCAAGCATGCGCCGCAGCCGCAACACTTCCCGCTGAACGGGGTCGCTCCCCACCATCCGGCCGGGCACCTTGCCCAGATGCTCCACAGCGGCGCCGGCAGCACCGAGACCCCGCTCGAGATGCGCGGCGAAAACCTGGTAGCAGGCGGCGCAGCCCAGGCGACCGGTCTCGCGGATGTCGTTCAACGTGGTGCCACAAACCACGCACATCTTGGTAGACTCGCCCGGTTGCCGCTCCACCTCGGCCTCGGCCCGGGCGGCCCGGGAGAGAAGACCGCCCAGCAAGTTCGGTACGGCGAAGACCAGGGCCGCGCCCTCGGTCTGTTCCACCAATTCCTCGGCGCAACTCTGGCAGACATGCATGCGGGTAAGCTCCGTGCCTTCGAGGCGGAGCAGGTGCACACTGGCGACCTCACGGCCGCACGCCTCGCAGGACGGAGTGTCCCCGCTACCGCCCTGCCATTCCGATTCCTCGGCAAACACCCGACGTCTCCTCTCTATCACAAGGCCCGCCGGAGCGGGCCTGTCGTATCCTCGGGCTCTCGATCGTGATAATGCCTGGAA